>JAGUWA010000056.1 GCA_020062605.1 Parvibaculum sp.
CCCGGCGCTGGTTGCGCGCGGCAACCTGATCCTCGAAGACCTTGCGGCCCTTTCCGCCGAAGGCGAACGGGCACTCTTTCACCTCGTCAATCTCGCAAGGGCGGAGGGCGCCTCGCTCCTCGTCACCTCGCGCGTGCCGGTCGCGCGGCTTCCCCTGACGTTGCCAGATCTCGTGTCGCGCCTGCGGGCCGTGCCTCAGGCCGAACTGGGGCCCCCGGACGACGCGCTTCTGGCGGGCATCCTCGTGAAGCTCTTCGACGATCGCCAGCTCCGCGTGACGCCGCAGGTCGTCTCTTACCTCGCAAGCCGCATGGAACGATCCGTCGCCGTGGCGCGCGACATCGTGGCCCGGCTCGACCGGGCCTCCCTCTCCGGCAAGCGGCCGGTCACCGTGCCTTTGGCCGCGGAAATCCTCGACCGGGACTGAGCCGGACGCAACCGTAAGCGCGCAGTCATGACTCAGTCATATGTTTGTCGTAATATTGAGCCATAGCAGAGACTTGTTGCCGCTTTTGCAGAAGTGATCTCATGACCTCCGCCCCGCAGAGCCCCGCTGTCGAGCCTGTCGACCATGAGCCGGTTTCTCCCACTGAGGAGGCGCCCTCGGTGCGGCCGGACAGCCCTGACCGCTTCATCAATCGCGAGGCGTCCTGGCTCGCCTTCAACATGCGCGTGCTGGAAGAGGCGCAGAACACGAACCACCCGCTGCTCGAACGGCTCCGCTTCCTGTCGATCTCCGCATCGAACCTCGACGAGTTCTTCATGGTCCGCGTGGCCGGCCTTCGCGGCCAGGTGAGCGCGGGCGTGACCACGCTGAGCCAGGACGGATGTACGCCGGCCCAGCAACTGGATCTCGTGAACACGATGGCGAACGAGCTCATGCGGGAGCAGCAACGCCAGTGGGTATCGCTTTGCAGCGAGATGCGGGATCACGGCATTGCGGTCCTCGAACCGGAGGAGGTAACGCCGGAGGAATTTACCTGGCTCGAGACCCGCTTCCTGGAACAGGTCTTTCCCGTTCTGACGCCGCTCGCAATCGATCCGGCCCATCCTTTCCCGTTCATTCCCAATCTGGGCTTTGCGCTCGCCTTGCAGCTTCGCCGCGTTTCCGACGGAAAGCTGATGGATGCGCTCCTGCCCGTGCCGACGCAGGTCGAACGCTTCATCCGGTTGCCGGCCCGCGAAGACGCCCCCGGCATCCGCTTCGTCAGCCTCGAAAACATGATCGGCCTGTTTCTCGACAGGCTCTTCCCCGGATACAAGGTGATCGGGCAAGGCGCGTTTCGTCTCCTGCGCGACAGCGATATCGAAATCGAGGAAGAAGCCGAAGACCTCGTGCGCTACTTCGAAAGCGCGCTGAAGCGCCGCCGTCGCGGCAGCGTCATCCGGCTGAAAATCGAGGCGCGCACGCCGTCCTCGCTTCGTCAATTCGTGGTTCACGAACTCGGCGTCACCGAGCGGGAGCTCGTCTCCGTCGAGGGGCTTCTCGGTCTCGCACAGACGAACCAGCTTATCGTCGACGACCGTCCGGACCTCAAGTTCCCGCCCTACAACGCGCGCTTCCCGGAGCGCATCCGCGATCACGGCGGCGACTGCTTCGCCGCGATCCGCTCCAAGGACATCATCGTCCATCATCCTTACGAATCCTTCGACGTGGTGGTGCAGTTCATCCGCCAGGCGGCGGCCGACCCGGACGTCGTCGCGATCAAGCAAACGCTCTACCGGACCTCGAAGGACAGCCCCATCGTGCAGGCGCTGATCGAGGCGGCCGAAGCCGGCAAGTCGGTCACGGCACTGGTCGAGTTGAAGGCGCGCTTCGACGAGGCCGCGAACATCGTCTGGGCGCGGAACCTCGAACGTGCGGGCGTGCAGGTCGTCTTCGGATTCATCGAACTCAAGACGCACGCGAAGATTTCGCTCGTGGTGCGCCGCGAGGGCGGGCAGCTTCGCTCCTATGTGCATTTCGGCACCGGCAATTATCACGCCGTCACCGCAAAAATTTATACCGATTGCTCGATGTTCACCTGCGATCCGCGTCTGGCCCACGACGCCTCGCAGGTCTTCAACTACATCACCGGCTATGCGGAGCCGAAAGACCTCGAACTTCTCGCGATCTCGCCGATCAACATGCGCTCGCGCCTGATTGCAGACATCGATGCCGAGATCGGACACGCCAGGGCGGGACGCCCGGCCGCAATCTGGGCAAAGATGAACTCGCTCGTCGATGCGCAGATCGTCGACAAGCTCTACGAAGCGAGCCAGGCCGGCGTCCAGATTCACCTGATCGTGAGAGGCATTTGCTGCCTGCGTCCCCGCGTGCCCGGCCTTTCGGACAATATCCGCGTGAAAAGCATCATCGGACGCTTTCTGGAGCATTCGCGCATTGTCTGCTTCGGCAATGGCTATGGCTTGCCGAACGACCGCGCGAAGGTCTATATCGGTTCGGCGGACTGGATGCCGCGAAATCTGGACCGCCGGGTGGAGATACTTGTCCCGATCTTGAACCCCACGGTTCACGATCAGGTCCTCGACCAGATCATGGTTGCCAACCTGAAGGACAACCAGCAGAGTTACGAACTGCATCCGGACGGCACGTATAAGCGAATCACGGTGCGGGAGGGCGAAGAGCCGTTCAACGCCCATACCTATTTCATGAATAACGCGAGCCTCTCCGGGCGTGGCACCTCTCTCAAGAAAAACATTCCGCCCAAGTTCGACATCAAGTCGGCATAATTCTATCTTGCGGCAAACGGCGGGGGAAAAGCTGTGAGCCGCGGAAGAGCCGAAGGCCGCTTCGGCATCGTCGATCTCGGATCGAATTCCGTGCGTCTCGTCGTCTATGCGGGCGTCGAGCGCAACCCCGTTGTCGTCTTCAACGAAAAGGTCATGGCGGGGCTCGGGCGCTCGCTCGCCTCCACGGGCCGCCTCGACCCCAAGGGGATCGAGCGCGCGCTCGATGCGTTGCGCCGTTTCATGGCGCTCAGCGAGCAGATCGGTGTGCCGAAACTGGTGGTGGCGGCGACGGCCGCGGTCCGCGACGCGGAAGACGGGCCCGTTTTCCTGGAACGCGCGGAGAAAATCTGCGGCTTCAAGATCATGCTCCTGTCCGGAATGGACGAGGCGCGCATTTCGGCCCAGGGCGTTCTTTCGGGCATTCCGCAGGCGGACGGGCTCGTCGGCGACCTCGGCGG
>JAGUWA010000162.1 GCA_020062605.1 Parvibaculum sp.
AAGCGTCATAGGCGGGTAGCCTGCGAGCCGCCCGCGCCCCGGCGCCCGGCCTTCCGACTCCGGCGGCAGCGGCCTCACATAGCCTTCCTTGCCCGCTCCCTTGTCAGTCATGTCCTTCCATGCTCCGCCTGATCTCGTCCAGGCCGCTCGTGGCGATATCCGTCTCCTCGAGTTCGATCTCGAATGTCTCGAGGTAGCGGCAGACGAGAAGGTAGATGCCGATGATGATGACGAGTTCCTGCATCCCGGCATCTCCGAGATGCTTTCTCGCTTCGGCAAAGAGCCGGGCCTCGGCCTTCACATTCGCGACCTGATCGTCAGTGAAGGCGAGGACGGCGTTTTCCGCTTCGCTGAAGAGGGGCGAGGGCAGCGCGCCTTCGGCCGCTGCGATCCGCTCCGGGCTCATGCCCAGCATCCGCGAGACGCGGCGGTGCTGATGCTGCTCGTAGCCCGATCCGCACAGATGGCCGACGCGAAGGATCACCAGTTCGCGAAGCTCCGCGTCGAGAAGCCCCTCGTTCAGATAGGCGTTGATGAGCGCCATGAAGGGCACGAAGGAGGGACCGCTGCCTGCGAGCATGCGGAAGATGTTGATCTGCGGGAGCCGCGCGGAGAGCTCGCGCGCGGCGGGTGGCAGCGTCGCGGGATCGGGGTAGGGAAGGCGCGCCATCGGCGTCAGGCCTGCATGCCGGGCAGCTTCACGCCCGACTTGTGGCCCGGCTCCTCGATATCGACGTCGAAAGTCTCGAGGAAGTTCGAGACGAGCGTGTAAAAGCCGATGGTGATGATGAGTTCCTGAAGCTGCTTGTAGCCGAGTTTTTCCGCCAGCGGATTGAATGTCGCGTCGGAGGCGCGCGTGTTCTTCACCACATCGTCCGTGAAGCGCATGACCTGGCGTTGCGTCTCGTCGAAGATTTTGGCGTCAGGCCCCTCATGGATCGCCTGGATGAGCTCCTCTGACATGCCGATCTTCCGGGAGATTTCCTCGTGCTGGTAGACCTCGTATTTCGAGCCGCGCAGCACGCCGGTCCGCACGATCGCGATTTCGCGGAGGACAGGGTCGAGGTCGCCGTGAATGAGGATTTCATTCCCGAGCTTGATGAAGCCGTCGATCATGTCGCCCGAATGGCCGAGCATCCGGAAGATGTTGAGGTTGGGCAGCTTCTCGTAGGTCTTCGCTGCGCGGCCGGTTGCCTTAGCGGTGTCGAAATAGGGGATGCGGGCCATGCTCGCTTGTTCCTTCCCTGAGTGTCGGTTTCTTTGGCGGGCAGTCTAACCCGCGCCGCCGCTGCGTCCAGCCGCATCGGCGTCGCGTTACCCATTTGAGGGGCTCCGGCTTCTCTTGCCCCGCCCGCAGGGGTGGCTACACTGGCGCGCAAGAGAACCCGAAAAGGGCTGCCGGAAATGGCATGAACGCGCCGGGGCGGAGGGCCTGCCCGCGCGAGACAGACACCATTGCCGAGAAATCTGGAGAGGAAACGACGCCATGTTCGACGCCGAACGGATCAAATGTGTTGCAGACGTTACGCGCGCGCAGGCCGCCGTCCAGCCGGATGCCGTCGCGCAGGTCTTCGAGGGCCGTGAAACGACCTATGCCGAACTCGACAGGCGAGCCAGCCAGGTTGCGCAGGCGCTGATCGCGGATGGCTGCGAGCCCGATTCCCGCATCGGCTTCATGGGCAAGGGGTCGGACCGCTATTTCGAAATGCTCTATGGCGCCTTCAAGGCCAAGGCCGTGGTGGTGGGCGTCAACTGGCGTCTCGCGGCGCCGGAAGTCGCCTATGTGCTGAACGATTCGAAAACCGAAATCCTCTTCGTCGGTGCCGAGTTCTACGATCTCGTGGAAAAGGTGCTGCCGGACTGCCCGACGGTCCGCAAGGTGATCGCGCTCGATGGCGGCCGCAACGACTGGCAGTCCTTCGACGACTGGCGCGATGCCGCGAAAGCGGAAGATCCGATGCTCTCCGCTTCGCCGGACGACGATGTCATCCAGCTTTATACGAGCGGCACGACGGGCCACCCCAAGGGCGTGCAGCTGACCAATGCGAACTACATCTCCGTCTTCAAGCAGGGCGAGGGCGCGGGCTGGGCGAACTGGGGTCCGGAAGATGTCGTTCTCGTCTGCATGCCGCTTTTCCATGTCGCGGGCGTCAACATCGGCCTCCTCGGCAATCTGCACGGATGCCGTAACGTGATCCTGAAGGATGTCGATCCGCAGGTGATCCTGAAGCTGATCGAAACGGAAAAGCTCACCATCTCCTTCATGGTGCCGGCGGTGATCCTCTTCCTGCTGCAGCAGCCCAATATCGGCGAGGTCGACGTTTCGAGCCTGCGCCAGATCCTTTACGGCGCGTCGCCCATCGCCGAAGACGTGCTGCGCCGCGCGCAGGAAACCTTCAAGGGCGCGGGCTTCGTGCAGCTTTACGGTCTTACCGAAACCTCGGGCGGCGCGACGAGCCTGCCGCCGGACGCGCATGATCCGGCGAAGGGCAAGCTCCGCTCCTGCGGCCTGCCAAATCCCGATATGGAAATCCGCGTCGTCGACGAGAACGGCAATGACGTGCCCGTCGGTGAAGTCGGCGAGATCGTCATTCGCGGCGGCTCGGTCATGAAGGGTTACTGGAACCGGGCCGAGGCGACGCAGGATTCCGTCCGCGACGGCTGGTTCTATTCGGGCGATGCCGGCTTCTTCGATACGGACGGCTTCCTGTTCATCCACGACCGCGTGAAGGACATGATCGTCTCGGGCGGCGAGAACATCTATCCGGCCGAAGTCGAGAACGCGCTGTTCGGTCATCCGGCGATTGCCGATGCCGCCGTCGTCGGCGTACCGCACGACAAGTGGGGCGAGGCGGTGAAGGCGATCGTCGTGCTGAAGCCCGGCGAACAGGCGACGCAAGACGAGATTATCGCCTTCGCGAAGACGCGCATCGCGAGCTTCAAGGTGCCGAAATCGGTCGACTTCATCGAGGCGCTGCCGCGCAACCCGTCCGGCAAGATTCTCCGCCGCGAACTGCGCGCACCCTACTGGGAAGGCCGCGAACGGATGGTCAATTGACCATCCGCCCGCGCGACGTTCTCGATTTCTGGTTTGCCGCCGGACCGGAAAAATGGTTCGCGAAGAACGATGCCTTCGACGTCGATATCCGCCGCCGCTTCGCGGAGACGCACGCGCAAGCCGCGTCTGGCAAGCTCGACGCATGGGCTGGCGATGCGCAAGGCATGCTCGCCCTCATCCTTGTGCTTGACCAGTTCTCGCGCAATCTCTGGCGGAACGATCATCGCGCCTTCCTGCAGGACGGAAAGGCGCTTTCGCTCGCGGATGAGAGCGTGCGCCGCCGCTTCGACGTCGAGACACCCGCTACAGCGCGCAAGTGGTTCTACATGCCTTACATGCATGCCGAAGACCTCGCTGCGCAGGAGCGCGGCCTTGTCTATTTCGCGCAGCGCCTCGGCGATCCCGAGACGATGAAATTCGCCGTCGAGCACCGCGACATCATCCGCCGCTTCGGCCGCTTTCCCCATCGCAATGCGATCCTGGGGCGCGAAACGACGCCGGAGGAGCAGAGCTTCCTCGATGAGGGTGGCTTCAAGGGTTAGCGGCAAAATCGGCCGTTTCCGCCCATTTCGTTCCGGCAAAGCTTGCCGGGCCGCTTGGGTGCGCCAATGTGAATCAGATTTAAGTATTTGATTTTATTGGAGTTTAAGGTCTGGTCCGGCGGTTGCAATCCGGTTGGCAAACAAGTCCAACCGGAGACCCCGAGACATGATCACCGATCACGAAATCAATCTGCTTGCCGCCTATATGGTCGATACGCATGGCCGCAAGGCGCTTTCCTATGCCGATACGGCGGTCAGCGAGCTTGAGCAGATCGGTGAGAAAATGCGCGCGGATGCCTGGCGGATGCTGCGTGTCGTGGTCGAGGACATGGTCGAAGGCCGCCGCAGCCGCGAGGGCGAGGTCCTCCACTGACCCTGTCTTGACGCCGGGGCGGTGCGGGTTTGCCGCACCGCCGCAAACTTGCCGCTTGGCGTGTCCGGTGCCCGGCGGATAAAAGGGTCCCTCGCGACAATAACAAGGCGGGGAGGACCACCGGACATGTCACTCGATCCACAGGTGAAAGCGCTACTCGAGCAGCTCGGAGCCGATCCCGAGGCGCCGCGCCTCATCGACCTGCCGCCCGCGGGCGGTCGCGAGATGTATCGCGCGATGGCGAGCATGCTCGATCTTCAGGGCGTCGCCATCGGCAAGATTGAGGACCGCACCATTCCCGGTCCCGCGGGCGACATCCCCATCCGCCTCTATACGCCCGTTGCCGCTGGCGGCACCTGCCCCGCGCTCGTCTATTATCATGGCGGCGGCTGGGTGATCGGCGATCTCGATACGCATGATGCGCTCTGCCGCACGCTCGCCAACGAGGCGGGCTGCAAGGTGATCGCGGTCGATTACCGCCTCGCACCGGAACATCCCTTCCCGGCCGCCTTCGACGATTCCTATGCGGCCGTGAAATGGGTCGAGGCCAATGCGTCCGAAATCGGCATCGACCCGAACCGCATCGCGGTCGCGGGCGACAGTGCGGGCGGCAATCTCGCCGCCGCCGTCTGCCAGAAGGCGAAGGCCGAGAAGACGCCGCGGATCGCCTTCCAGCTTCTCATCTATCCGGTGACGGATGCGCCGCGCGGCACGCAGTCCTACAAGGATTTCGCGGAAGGCTATTTCCTCGAAGCGGACGGCATGGACTGGTTCTGGAACCATTACGTGACGAGCGCGGGCGCCGACCCGAAGGATCCGCGCGCCGCGCCGCTTCACGCGGCGTCGCTTGCAGGGCTCCCGCCGGCCTATATCGTCACCGCCGGGTTCGATGTGCTGCGCGACGAAGGCAAGGCCTATGCGGAAGCGCTCAGGAAGGCCGGCGTCGAGGTCGAATATGTGAACTACGAAGGCATGATCCACGGCTTCTTCAACCTGCAGGGCGCGCTCGACGTATCGCGCGATGCGGTGAAGGCGGCGGCGAAGGCGCTGCGCGAGGCGCTTGCCTAGACGAAATCCTCGACAAGTGCGCCAAGAGAGGCGGCGACGTGAGCGCCGCCTTTTTTTGCGCGCGCTTCATCGCTGCTGCGAAACTTGCCGGTCCTGACCAGGATACCCGCGAGCCCCGCGGCAATGGCGCCCTCGACATCGCTTTCGACATCGTCGCCCACCATCGCCACCTTCTCCGGCGCGAGCGCGAGCGCATCTGCCGCCGTCAGGAAAAAATCGCGGGCGGGTTTGCCGATCAATATCGCTTCCACCCCCGCCGCATATTCGAGCGCGGCGACGAAAGGCCCTGCGTCGAGTTCGAGCCCGTGCGACCCGCGAAAGAAGCGGTTCTTTCCCAGCGCATAGAGCTTTCCGCCGCCGATCAGCACGTTGAAGGCGCGGTTCATGTTCTCGAAAGTGAAGTGTTCGCCCGCATCGCCGATCAGTACCGCGTCGGGTTCCGGCGCTTCCGGCGGACAGTCGGGCAGAAGGTCGGGGTGCACCAGCAGATGCGGCCTCGCGCCGTCGCGCCGCAGCACCGCATTTGCGGCGCTGGCGGGTGTCACGATCTCCTCTTCCTCCACTGTGAAGCCGAAGCCCCGCAGCTTGTGCGCCAGGGCGGCGCGCGTCGTTCGCGTCGTATTGGTCAGCAGCCGGAAGGATGTGCCGGTCTCACGGAGCCTTGCCAGGGCCTCCACGGAGCCCTTTATGGCTTCATCGCCCTGATAGAGCACGCCGCCCACGTCGATGAGCAGGCCCTCGATATTCCGGAGCGGCTTCGGTTCCGGCGCCATGCATGACCTCGCGTCTTTCTGCCGTTCCTCCCCGCTTGGCCTCCCCGCCTGGCCTCCCCGCCTGGCCTCCCCGCCCTGACCTCCGGTCAAAAGTCTAGGGCGGGAATGGAATGAGGCACAAGCATGCGCTATAGGACGGAAAAGGCTTTTCACAACCGTTCCCGGGGAAACCGCCATGCCCGCGCTCCGTTCACCGCTCATCCACCCGTTCTCGAATTTCGATGTGCCGCATCTTCTGCGTGTCCATGTCGCGGCGCGGCCGGATCATCCCTTCCTCATCTGGGAGCCCTTCGAGGGCGAAGCGCGTGTCTGGTCTTATGCCCGCTTCGAACATGAGGTGCGTCAGGTCGCGGCAGGCTTGAAGAAGCGCGGCGTGAAGCAGGGCGAGCGCGTTCTCATCCATCTCGACAATTGCCCGGAAAGCCTCATCGCCTGGTATGCCTGCGCGCATCTGGGCGCCGTCGCCGTCACCACCAATGCGCGTTCCGTCGCCGACGATCTCGTCTATTTCAGCGACCATGCCGACGTCGTCGGCGCGATCACGCAGCCGGTCTTCGCTTCGCTCGTCGCCTCTTCCTGCGCACGCATCAAATGGCTCGCCGTCACCGAAACGGACAATGGCGCCGCCCCGCAGGACAGGAACATGCCCGCGAAGTCCGAAAGCTTCGCCGCGCTCTATGGCGATGCGTCGGACGTGCCGCTGCGCGCACCGGAGCCCATGCTGCCCGTCGGCATCCAGTATACGTCCGGCACGACCTCACGGCCCAAGGGCGTTGTCTGGACCCATGCGAATGCACTGTGGGGTGCAAAACTCTGCGCGATGCACGAAGATCTGCGGCAGTCGGATGTCCACCTCACTTATCTGCCGCTCTTCCACACCAATGCGCAGTCCTATTCGGTGCTCGCCGCGCTCTGGGTTGGGGCGACGGTCGTGTTGCAGCCGCGCTTCTCGGCCTCGCGCTTCTGGTCCGTCTCGCAGAAACATGGCTGCACATGGACCTCCATGGTTCCCTTCTGCGTGCGCGCGCTGATGGGGCAGGAGAAGCCGAAATCGCATTCCTACCGCTATTGGGGCAACGGCATTTCCGCGCCGCCCACCGACGACTATTTCGGCGTCAAGACCATCGGCTGGTGGGGCATGACGGAAACCATCACGCATGGCATCGTCGGCGACATCCACCTGCCGAACCGGCCCATGTCCATCGGCAAGCCCGCCACCTCCTACGAGATCGCGATCCTGCGCGACAGCGGCGAACCGGTCGATCCCGGCGAGACCGGCAATCTTCTGGTGCGCGGCGTGCCCGGTCTCTCGCTCTTCCTCGAATATCTGAACAATGAGGAAGCGACCGCGAAGAGCTTCGACGAGCAGGGCTACTTCATCACCGGCGACCGCGTGACGCTTGGCGAGGACGGTTTCATCTCCTTTGCCGACCGCGACAAGGACATGCTGAAGGTGGGCGGCGAGAATGTCGCCGCTTCCGAGATCGAGCGTGTCGTCATGACCGTTCCGGGCATTCAGGAATGCGCCGTCGTCGCGAAGCGCGACCCGATGCTCGACGAGGTGCCCGTCGTCTTCGTTCTCGTGCCGGGCGGGGAGGCGGCCGCCCCGAAAGACCTCGTTGAAAAGATCGCCGAAGCCTGCGCCAAGGGACTTGCGGACTTCAAGCGTCCGCGCGACATTCGGATCGTTGCCGAGCTGCCGCGCTCGACGCTCGAAAAGATAGCAAAGGCCGAACTCCGCCGGATCGTCGACGAAGGATAGGCGCAACCGGGGGACGGGAAACTGGCCACAAGCGGAAAGACCTCGCCGTCGCAACTCCTCATGCCGAAACTCGTCACCGTCCTCAGGGAAGGCTACGGATTTTCGGATTTCCGGGCAGATTTCGTCGCCGGACTGACCGTCGCCATCGTCGCGCTGCCGCTCTCCATGGCGCTTGCCATCGCGAGCGGCACGACGCCGGACAAGGGCCTCGTCACGGCGGTCGTCGCGGGCTTTCTCATCTCCGCGCTTGGCGGCAGCCGCTTCCAGATCGGCGGCCCGACCGGCGCCTTCGTCGTCGTCGTCTTCAACGTCATCGCGGTCCATGGCTATGACGGGCTTGTGATCGCAAGCGCCATGGCCGGGCTCATGCTCATCGGCGCCGGACTTTTGCGCGTCGGCACCTTCATCAAATATATTCCCGAACCCGTGGTCACCGGCTTCACGGCGGGCATCGCCGTCATCATCGCGACGAGCCAGATCAAGGATTTCCTCGGCCTCAGCCTCGCGCATGAACCGGCGGAGTTCATCGAAAAGGTGACGGCGCTCTGGGAGGCGCTGCCCAGCATCGCGCCGCAGACGTTTGCTGTCGCCGCCGGTTCGCTCGCACTCATCGTCTGGCTCAGGGGCAAGCGGCCGAACTGGCCGGGCTTCCTCATCGCGGTCGTCGGCGCCTCGTTCCTCGTCTGGCTCTTCGCGCTGCCGACGGACACGATCGGCTCGCGCTTTGCCGGGCTCGAACCTTCCTTCGCGCTTCCCGCTTTTCCCGACGTCTCGATGGAGCGGATCGTCGCGCTCTTCCCGAGTGCTTTCACCATCGCCTTCCTCGCGGGCGTCGAGTCGCT
>JAGUWA010000348.1 GCA_020062605.1 Parvibaculum sp.
GCCGTCGCCGAGCTCCGCGCCCGTGGCGGCGCTAGCCTGCTTCAGCGCTTCGATGGCCGATGCGGCGCGTTGCGTCGCGGTGTTGAGTTCGCCCACCAGGTCGCGCAAGCCGTCCTGGCCGGATCGCATGGCGCGCAGCCTGCGATCCAGCATCGCGCAATAGGCGATGGTCGCGGCAAGAAACACGCAGACGATGATTTCGAGCATGAGACCGATCGGCAAACTGGAAAGAACCGTCATTTCTCGGGTCCTGCAATCTTGACTTCGGGAGAACCTGCATCCGCTTCCGGCGCGGCAATGGCCGGGCCGCGCCGCGCATGACGGATCGCCTGTTCGACCCGCACCGCAACGTGATTGCCCACGCGGCCCATCCGGCCCCGTCCGAGCTTCACGCCGCCGCAACGCAGGTCGATCGCACCGTCCGGCGCGTTGTTGAGCATGAGCGTTTGTCCAACCTGGAAATTCATGACGTCGCGCAGCGTCAGCATCTGCTCGTCGAGCACCGCTTCCAGCGGCACCCGCGTCGACCAGAGCTCCGTCGCGAGATGGCTTTCCCAGATCGAATCGCGCCCGAACTTCTCGCCCATGAACATCTGCAGAAGCAGTTCGCGGATCGGTTCGAGCGTCGCATAGGGCAGCAGCATTTCGATGCGTCCGCCGCGATCTTCCATGTCCACGCGCAGCTTCACGAGGATCGCCGCATTGGCGGGCCGCGCAATGGCCGCGAAGCGCGGATTGGTTTCCATCCGGTCGAGTTCGAGCGTCACCGGCGACAGCGGCTCGAAGGCCGCCTGCACGTCCTGTATCACGACCTCGATCATGCGCTGGACGAGATTGAGTTCGATGGTCGTATAGGGCCGGCCTTCGATGCGCATGGCCGCCGTGCCGCGCCGTCCGCCGAGCAGCACGTCGACGATCGAATAAATCAGGTTCGAGTCGACCGTGAACATGCCGTAATTGTCCCACTGCTTCGCACGGAACACGGCGAGAATGGCCGGCAACGGAATTGAATTCAGGTAGTCGCCGAAGCGGATCGACGACACGTTGTCGAGCGAGACCTCGACGTTGTCGGACGTAAAGTTTCTGAGCGACACGGTCATCAGGCGCACGAGGCGGTCGAAGACGATTTCGAGCATCGGCAGGCGCTCGTAGGAGACGAGCGCCGAGTTCACGATGGCGTCGATCCCGTGCCGTTCCGGCGCCGCTTCTTCGTCCACTTCGAAACCGAGCAGGCTGTCGATCTCGTCCTGGTTGAGCACGCGCTCCGGTGCGGCTGCGGCCGCTTCGGCGGTCGCATTCATCGCTTCCTGTTCGAGGGTATCGCTTTCCGGCATGTCGGATACTTCCCGCTGACTGCTACTGAACGATGATTTCCTTGAAGAGCACGTCGGTGACGATCGGCTCTTGCGTGGCGAGATTGAGGCGGCGAAGCAGCTCCTCCTTGAGGTAGAGCATGCCGCGTGACCCCTCGAGGTCCTCCGGACGAAGCTCACGCAGGAAGGTCTGGAAACCGTCGAGCACGCGCGGCATCTCCATTTCGAGCTGCGGCACGGCCTCCTTGCTGGTGATCTGCAGCGCGACGCGCATCTTGAGATAGTGCTGCGGCGGCGGGCCGGAGAGGTTCACGAGAAAATCGGGCATGTCGAAGAACACGGGATCGGGCGCAACCTCGGCCACCGCCTCCTCGCTCTCGCCGCCGCCGAGAAGGCCGGACATGTAAACGCCCACGCCCGCCCCAACGAGGAGCAGCACGGGCAGCACGATATAGAGAACGAGAACCTTGCCCGCGAGCCGGCGCTTCGGCGCTGCCGCGGCTCCTTCTTCTTCGTCTCCCTCGGGAATTTCGGCGTCGACATCGGCCATCTGAACCGCCCCACCTTCTGCACAGATTGCCGCCGGAAAAGCGATGCTGCTTCCGGCCTGGCTCGTTACAACCGGATGCTCGCTGACTTTGGTTAACGAAGCGTTCGCGGTTGCGCTTCCGGACGGCCATTCTTGTGCCGGATGTCTCTATGGATGAGCGGACCGGCGGGCCGTGCCGGCTGCACGGCAGAAACTGCCCGGTAAAGCCTGCCCGAAACACCCGTCCGGTCGCCGGCGAAACTCTTCAAGCTATTGATTTAATTAAGTTTTCGATCTGGCACAGCCCCTGCACATAGCCGGGCAGCGCAAGACCTGCGCTCAAGGACCTGGGAACCGGCATGGAAAACGCTCTGCTCATAGGCCTCTCGCGTCAGATGGCGATGACGCGAGAAATGGCGACCATCGCGAACAATCTCGCGAACATGAATACGACCGCCTACAAGTCGGAAGCGATGCTCTTCGAGCAGTTCCTCATGCCCGATGCCTCCGAGGAGAGCGCGGGTGGCAACATCACCTTCGTCCAGGACTACGGCCAGCATCGCAACATGCGCGACGGCGCGATCCAGACGACGGCAAACCCCTTTGACGTGGCGATCGCCGGCGAGGGCTTCTTCCGTGTGCAGACGGAAACCGGCGTCCTCTACACGCGCAACGGCCACTTCAGTCTCGACGCCGAAGGCCAGCTCGCCACCTCCACCGGCGCCCTCGTCCTCACCGATGCGGGCGCGCCGATCCGCTTTGCCCAGGATGAGACCGGCATCTCCATCGCCCGCGACGGCACGATCTCCACGGATCAAGGTCAGCGCGGCAAGCTTGCCGTCGTTTCCTTCGAAAATCCGCAGGACATGCGCAATGTCGGCGACACCATGCTCGACACGGCCCAGGCGGAAATCCCCGTTGAAAACACCCGCCTCGTGCAGGGCGCGCTCGAAGGCTCGAACGTGCAGCCCATCGTCGAGATGACCAACATGATCGACGTCTCGCGTTCCTATGCGAGCGCCCAGAAACTCATAGACCAGGCAGACCAGATGCGTCGCCAGGCCATTCAGGAACTCGGGACGGCGGCCTGACGCCGCGCCCGCCCCTTCAGGGAAGTAAGGAAGAAAGTCCATGCAGTCGCTCAGCATCGCCGCCACCGGCATGATGGCCCAGCAGCTCAATGTCGAGGTCATCTCGAACAACATCGCGAACATGAGCACCTCGGGCTTCAAGCGTCAGCGCGCGGAGTTCCAGGATCTGCTCTATCAGAACCTGCGCCGCGTCGGCACCAACTCGTCGGACGCCGGCACCATCGTGCCAGCGGGTGTGCAGGTCGGCCTCGGCGTGAAGACGGGCTCCGTCTATCGCATCATGACGCAGGGCAACCTCGACAACACCGAGAACAAGCTCGACCTAGCCATCCAGGGCCGCGGCTATTTCCGCGTCGAAATGCCGAGCGGCGAAGATGCCTACACCCGCGCGGGCTCCTTCCAGATCAGCCCCGACGGCCAGCTCGTCACGGCGGACGGCTATACACTCGCTCCCGGCATCACCATTCCGCAGGAAGCGACCGATATTACGATCAGCAACGACGGCCAGGTGCAGGTCACTCTTCAGGGCCAGACCGACGCCCAGGTCGTCGGCCAGATCGAACTCGCCGCCTTCGCGAACGAGGCGGGCCTCGATCCGCTCGGCAGCAACCTCTTCATCGAGACCGCCGCGAGCGGCGCGCCCACGCTCGGCACCCCCGCCTCGGACGGTATCGGCAGCGTGCTGCAGGGTTTTCTCGAAACCTCGAACGTGAACGCGGTGAGCGAAATCACCACGCTCATCACCGCCCAGCGCGCCTACGAGATGAACGCCAAGGTCATTACCGCCACCGACGAAATGATGTCGGTCACCTCGAACGTGAAGTAACAACGGATGACCCTCATGTCCCCGCGTATCGCCATACTCGCTCTTCTCGTTGCCGCCGGCTTCACCACTGGCACGGGTGCGGCGGAGCTTCGCCCCGCCGTCACGGTTTCGGACGAAACGGTCACGCTCGGCGATATCTTCGACGATGCGGGCAAAGCCGCCTCGGTCGTCGTCGCCCCGGCGCCAGCGCCGGGTGCCCGCGCGGAGATCTCGGTTTCCCGCATCTCGCTCGCCGCGCGGCGCAATGGCATCGACTGGCGCAACGACGCCGGCCTCACCCACATCGTCATCGGGCGCAACGGTGTGGCCGTACCGGACGGCGATGTCGCCGCCGCCATCTCGTCTGCCATCGAGGCGCAGTCCTCCGCCCTTCCCTCTTCCTCCACGCTTCAGGTCGATTTCGCGA
>JAGUWA010000360.1 GCA_020062605.1 Parvibaculum sp.
ACCGGCTCGCCGGTTGCAATGGCGGCGGCGACGGCAGCGAAGGCGTGCTGCGCGGGCTTAGCGCCGAGGCGCCAGTTGTCCGGCCGTTCGGGCCAGAGCATCCATGTGCCCGCATGGGGTTCAAACTCCGCGGGCATGCGGAACCCGTCCGCCCGGGGTGTCGTTGCCAGTGTCCGCACCATTCGAAACTCCCGACAGAAAGAGGCGGCGACGCCTGCCGCGCCGCCGCCCGATTTTACCACAGGCCTCAGGCGCCGTGTCTGCGCCCGCCCCAGCGAACCAGCGCTTCGCCGATCACGACGGTGACGACAACGCCGATGACGATGGAGACGGCATAGGTCATGTCGAACTCGCCCGGCGTGTAGATGAAGAAGACGATCGCCTGCAGGATGAAGAGCATGCAGAGGATCGCGAGGACGAGGGCGCCGCCCTGCCCGCCCGGCACGCGATAGGGGCGCGGCGTGGCGGGGTCGATTGCCCGCAGCCGCAGGAAGGCCGCGAACATGATGAGATAAGGCAGTAGGAAGACGATGGAAGAGAAGGCGAAGAGCGTCCAGAAGAGGTCTTCCGCATCCGCCGCGAGGAAGCCGTAGATCACGATGACGAGGGTCGTCACCACGCCGGTGACGATGGCAGCGCTTGCAGGCGTACGGTGAACCGCGTGGAGCCGCGCGAACATCGGCGGAAGATTGCCGTCGAGCGCGGCCTCGGCGGCCGACCGGTTCGCGCCCATGGTCCAGGTGACCATGTTGGCGAGGAAGGAATAGAGCGCCATGAGACCGAGCAGGACGACGAACGTACCGCCCGTGCCGCCTTCGCCGAGGAGGACGCGCAACGTGTCGACGATGCCGCTGACGAGGTCGATTTCATCAAGCGGCAGGGCAATGAGGATGCCGACAGTCGCGAAGAGGTAGAAGGCGGCGATCAGGATACCGGAGACGGCGATGGTGAGAGGCACGTCGCGGGCGGGATTTTTCATTTCCGCACTCGCGCCCGACATGAGCTCGAAGCCCATGAAGTTGTAGACGATAACCGGCAGGAAGGCGAGCGAGGCACCCCAGCTCGGCGTCATGCTGGAGAGAGTGAGTTCGTTTGCGACGCCGTGGTTTGCGGCATAGACGAAACCGCCGATGCCGATGACGAGCATGATCGCGACCTTGAAGATGGCACCGAGATTGGGCACCCATTTACCGACGTCGAGGCGGACGATGTTGATCCAGACCGTGATCCAGGTGAGCGCGACGGCGATGGCGATCTGCGGCCAGAGTTCGAGTTCCGGCATGAAGAGCGTGGCGAAGATGCCGGCGAAGAGGATAAAGACCGAGGGCTGCCAGAGCGCGACGTTGATCCACCACAGCCAGGCGGTCCGTCCGCCCCAGCGCGCCCCGAAGGCGCGGCGTACCCAGGCATAAATGCCGCCCTGATCCGGATAGGTGCTGCCGAGTTCAGCGGTGATCAGCCCGTAGGGGATGAAAAAGAAGACCATGGTGAATATCCACCAGAAGACGGATTGAGGGCCGATGGCCGCGGATGCCGCGAGCTGGTCGATGACGAGGATGGCGCAGACGGTGAACAGTGTCAGGTCGAGACCGCGCATGACCTTCTTGTAGCCACGCGGACTGGCGATGGATTGATCGGTCATCATTTTCTCCCGATAAGGTTGAACCTGTTACGCGTGGTACAAGCCGCCCTACTCACGGCGGGATCAGAAAAAGTCCGTCAGGAAATCCTCGACCAGCCCCCGATGACGGGCGAGCAGGGCTTCCGAGGGACGCTTCAGGCTGGGATAGACGAACCAGACGAGGAGCGCCTTCTCCGTGTGCAGCCGGTTTTCGGACTGATCGAGAATGATGGATTGGGGTCCGTCCATGACCTCGTCGGTCACCTCGACGCCGCGCGAGGCGGGAAGGCAATGCATGAAGCGTGCGTCGGCGGGCGTCTTCGCCATCAGAGCCGCATTGACCTGGAATTTCGGCATGAAGGCGGCGCTGCGCTCGGGTATTTCGCTTTCCTGGCCGACCCACCACCAGAGATCGGTGTAGACGAAATCGGCGCCGGCAACGGCAGCAGCGGGGTCTTCGGTAAAGTTCATTTTTGCACCGGATTGCGCGCAGGCGTCCTTCACCATGGCGCGGTGCGCTTCGGAGACCTGGTACTTCGCGGGCGCGGCCTGCGTGAAGGATATGCCAAGCCGCGCGCATATGAACATGAGCGAGACGCAGACATTGGTCGCGTCGCCGACAAAGACGAGATGGAAATCCTCGAGTTTCTTACCTTTCGGGGCATGCTCGGTCATGGTGAAGACGTCGCAGAGGACCTGTGTCGGGTGGTTGAAATCCGTGAGACCGTTGATGATGGGAACGGTCGCATACTTCGCGAGATCGAGGACCGTCTGGTGCTTCAGCGTGCGCGCCTCGATGACGTCGACCATGCGGGAGACGACGCGCGCGGTGTCGGCGATCGACTCGCGGGCGCCGAGATGGATTTCGCCCGGACGGAGGTACAAGGCGTGGCCGCCGAGCTTGGTCATCGCAACCTCGAAAGAGACACGGGTGCGGGTCGACGGTTCCTCGAAGATCATCCCCAGAGAGGCGCCGCTCAAAAGCCTCGGACAGGCGCCGTCCTTGTCGGCACGTTTGAGCAGGGCCGTCAGCTCCATCATGCGGAGCAGTTCTTCCTTCGAGAAGTCGAGGATCTGAACGAAATGACGCAGCATCAAGGGACCCCTCTTTACGTGCGGGAGAACTGGCCCGATTATCCCTGCTTCGGCCCGCCGGCGACTTGATCGAGCGCAATGCACTTTCTGGCTCGCGGGGTCACGGCTGGCGACAAAAGGACGCAAAGAGCCAGCCCTGAGGTATCGGACAAAACGATGACACAACTGACAGTTGCCGCCACGCAAATGGCCTGCGGCCATGACCGGGATGAAAACATCGCACGCGCGGAGAAGCTCGTCCATGCCGCCGCGGAGCGCGGGGCGGGCGTGATCCTGCTGCAGGAGCTTTTCGAAACCCCCTATTTCTGCAAGGATACCGAGCCGGAACTGATGCACCTCGCCGTACCGGTGAGCGACAATCCTGCGGTGCAGCATTTTCGGTCCATTTCGGCCAAGTACGAAGCGGTGCTGCCGATCTCGATCTACGAGCGCGCGAACAACGCGCAGTACAACTCGCTGGTGATGATCGATAATGGCGAGATCCTGGGCGTCTACCGCAAGTCGCATATTCCCGACGGACCGGGGTACCGCGAGAAATACTATTTCAGCCCGGGCGACACCGGCTTCCATGTCTGGAACACAAGGCGCGGCCGCGTGGGCGCCGCCATCTGCTGGGACCAGTGGTTCCCCGAGACCGCGCGTATTCTGGCGCTGAAGGGAGCGGATGTGGTGCTCTATCCGACGGCCATCGGCTCGGAGCCGCATGACGAGACGATCCATTCCCGCGACCATTGGCAACGGACCATGCAAGGGCATTCGGCGGCGAATCTCGTGCCCATCGTCGCGTCGAACCGGATCGGACGGGAAGAGGGAAAGAGCTGCGCCATCACCTTTTACGGCTCCTCCTTCATCACCGATGCAACGGGAGCGAAGATCGCGGAAGCGAGCGAGCACGAGGAAGACGTGCTCACGGCGACGTTCGACATCGAGCAGAACAGACGGCAGCGCGTGAACTGGGGCGTATTTCGCGACCGCCGGCCGGAGCTCTATGGCGATATCCTGACGCTGGACGGCACCCAGCGGCGCTAGCCGAGAGCTAAATCCGCCACGATGGGGAGATGGTCGGAAATGTCGCGAGCGGCACGATCCGTCCAGCTTCGCAATATCCGCGCCGGTGAGCTGCAATAGACTCTGTCGAGACGGAGAAGCGGACGAAGCGCGGGGAAGGTCCGCTCCATCGTTCGCGAGGGTAGCTCCTGCTTCAGGCGGCGGCGCACCCATCCGAATGAGAACCAGTCGTTGAAGTCGCCCATCATGATGCAGGCCCCCTCACCCTGCCGCGCAAGGGCTGCGAGCTTTGCCGACTGCATGCGTCTTTCCCAGATGCTCAAACCGAGATGAGTTGTGACGAGACGAAATTTCCCCTGCGGCGCGGAGACGTTCGTCGCGATGGCGCAGCGCGGCTCTCGCGCATGCAGGGAAAGATCGTGGACGCAGGTTCCCGCCAGCGGAAAGCGGCTGATGACGGCATGTCCGTAGTGACCATCCGGCGCCGAAATGGTGCGCGCCTCCGCCGCATGCTCCCCGAGTGCCTGCTTCAGTTCGCAGACGGGAGCCTGGCTGCCGCTTCTCCCGCGCGAGTCGACCTCCTGCAGCGCGATCACGTCGGGGTCATGGGTTGCAACAAGACTGGCGATCCGGGCGAGATCGTAGCGGCGATCGGGGCCCATGCCACCGTGAATATTCCAGCTCAGAACGCGCAACGCCTTTCTCATCTCCCGCGCTTTCTCCATCGGTTAGCCAGACGCTGGAGCGCAAGAGCGAAAACAATCCAGAGCAACAGCGCACCGAGCGCGACGGCAAGATCGAAGAGAGAGGGATTTTCGAGCATGGCAAAGACACGGTCGCCGAGAACGGAGAGAAGAAGGATACCCGGTGCGAGACCGAGAAACGTTCCAACTGCGTATTCGAGGAAGGGAATGCGAAGCGCGCCCGCCACGAGATTTACCAGCATGAAAGGTGCGACCGGCACTAGGCGGATGGTCGCGACGGCGAGGACGCCTCTCTCGCCGATGCCACGGCTCACCCGGTTGATGCGCGGACCTATCGTGTTGCGGAGGAAGCGTGCGCCGAGACCGCGGCCCGCGCCATAGGTCGCGACGGCGCTCGACATCGACCCGACTGCCGCATAGAGCAATCCCGGCCAGAGACCGAAGGTTCCGGCCGTGACAATGATGAGAACTGTGACCGGAAGGGCAAGAAAGCCCGTGACAATATAGAGCACTACGATGATCGCCGCGACGAACGGGCTATCCGCCAGGCTACCGAATGTCGTGCGGAGCGTGTCTGGCCGGGCATATTCCGAGAGGGGCGTATATCGCCACAGAAGACCGAGCGCGGCGACGAAGAGGAGTAGAGCCGCGCCCCGCGCAATCGCTGGAACACGGCTTCGTCGACCCTCGCCGGGAAAATCCACGATGTCGGCTAAATACTCATCAGCGGCAATCGGCCGGCCGGGATCGGCAATCGCCTCGACCGTTGCAAGGCTGGCGCCCGTCTCACCGTCCTCAACGGGACGCAAACGCCGGTCCGCGCGCCTGCCGCAGCGCTCCACCGCGTCGAACACCGATCCGGTTTCGCGGATCGACGCCAGCGCCTCATCCGTCGTGACGCCGCAATGCTCACCGACAAGGCGGGCAAGCGAGCGCAAGACAGCCGAACGGCTCCGCACGTCGTCCGCCTCGATGACCAGATCGCATTCCGTATCCACACCCATGGAGCGATTGCAGATGTTCGCCGAGCCGACGCGCAGCAGACGATCGTCCACGATCATCACCTTGGAATGGACCATGATGCCGGTCTCGGCACTTCCTTCGCCTACGGAGGGGTAGAGAAGCCGGACACGATGCTCCATACCGGCCTCACGCAGTACATCCATGAAACGAACGCGACCGGCGAGCATGGACTGCTGTTCCAGCCAGGAGACATGCGTCTGCGGCGCAACCAGCAGCACTTCGAGCTGCGGCACCTCGCGAAGCCGCGCCGCGAGCGCCCGGGCGACATCGAGGCAGGTGAGAAACTGGTTTTCGATATAGATCCAGCGCTCCGCTCTCGCGATGGAGTCGACGAAGAGCCGAGCAACTTCCCTTATCTCCTTGTCTCCGTTAGCGGACGGAAGCGTGCGCGCGATGCCCACCCGTATGTCGCGAAAGTGCGGCTCGACTCCTTGAGGCCAGGGATCGCCGCCGCCCGTCTCCACAGGCTCGATGTCCTCGCAGGCGGCGATGCGCCAGCGCCATCGCGTGAGTTCTCCCAGCGCGGCGGCGGCATCGCCGTCGACCATCATCTGCACGTCGTGGAACGGGCGATAGGGGCGCCTTGCCTGATCGACACGCCGGCTGTTTTCCGGGTCGTGAGCCGAGGTATCCCAGCGACGGACAGTGAGGTCGATACCTCCGCTGAATGCGAGACTATCGTCGATCACAACGATCTTCTGGTGATGCGAACCGCCGAACGGAACCTGGTTGTCGAGGCAGAAGTCGATATTGGACGGCGTGTTCCAGCGCAACGGCAGCGCGGGCAGAAGCTGGCGTTCCGTCGCATAGATGACGGAATAGTCCCAGAGCAACAACTTGATCTCGAGACCGGGCTTCTCGCGGGCGAGCCTTTTCAGGAAATCGCCGAAGAGTTCAGGGTAACCGTCATCGGCCTCCCCGCCCGGCCCGACGAAACGCATGCGGCTGTCAATGTCCCACCCCACGACGATGAGCGACCGCCGGGCCTGGAGCATGGACGCACGGAGCACACCAAAATACTCGGCGGCGTCCACCAGCATGCGGGCGCGGCGCGCGTGCTCGACCCGCCAGACATTGCCTGACGGATCGAGAATGCTCGAATTTCCAAACTCTTCCGCCGCTTCCGGGCCGGAATAGCGATGGACCGGCATGTGAGACCCTGGTTCGCTTCAACTCCTTGGGCAAGTAACGCCCCAAGCAGAGAAAAGTCTCACATCATGGAGAAATTCGTCACCGAACACAACATACCCGAGGGCTGAATAAACCCTCGAACGCTCTCAACCGACAGCCTGCTCAAGGCGTTGCGGAGGGGGCTATCGTGCGGAAACCGAGATGTGTCGTGGCGAGATCGGCCTCCTGCGGCTGGCGCGCGCCGGGCCTGTAGCGAAAACAATATGACGGCGCGCATAGCCAGGAGCCACCCTTGATGACGCGGGTGCCGGGCGCGCCCTCGTAGGCATCGGCGGTCCACTCCCAGAGGTTTCCAATCATGTCATGGAGGCCGAGCGCGTTCGGCTCGAAGCAGCCGACAGGCGCGACGCCGACGAAGCCATCCTCCGCTTCGTTGATAACCGGAAAGAGACCCTGCCATGTGTTCGCCTCGCGGGGCTGGGCATGCGGGTTCGGCACATCGGGGTCCGCCGCGCGCGATGCCCATTCCCATTGCGCTTCGGAGGGCAGCTCCCTTCCCTTCCATTCCGCATAGGCGAGCGCGTCCTCATAGGCGATGGCCGTGACGGGAAACTGCTCGCGGCCCTCTATCGAGGTACCCGGACCTCCGGGATGCCGCCAGTTGGCACCCGGTACGTATTGCCACCATTGCGAGATGTCGCCCATTCCGTTCACGTCATTGGGCATGACGAAGACGACCGCGCCGGGCAGCTGCATTTCAGGCGGCAGACCCGGATGCGCAACAGTATCTACCGGGCGTTCGGGAACGGTGACGTAACCCGTGGCGTCGACGAAGGCCGCAAACTCGGCATTCGTGACTTCGGTCCTGTCCATCCAGAACCCCTCAACGGAGATTTCGCGAAGAGGCAGCTCTTCCGGATAGAGAGTGTCGCCCATGGTGAAAGTCCCGCCCGGCACCCAGACCATGCCGGCGCGAACTGCCGGAACGCCGACGGAAGGTGGGAGGCAGCTCATGCGTTCCGCCCCCGTGGAACGCGCTGCCTCCCTGCCCCCCTTCACCCACAGGTTTGCGCCCGCCGCCGCGAGGGCGACGAGCACAACCAGGACACCGCCGACGATCCAACGCGCTTTCATGACCGACGCCGTTCAGTTCGCCCAGAAGACAAATTCGTCTTCCGGTCCGCGCGGCGTACCGCCGAGCGGCCTGTCGATCATCATTGGGGCCTCGATGAGCGCTGGCCAGATCGGATCGGCCTGCTCACCGTCGATTTCCTCAAGCGCCGCCATCATCTCCGCGAGCTTCTCCGGGTTGTCGCCGGCGAGGTTTACCCGTTCGGTCGGATCCTCCGCGAGATTGAAGAGCCAGTTCTTCTTCGGCCGCTCGGAGACCTGAAGCTTCCAGTCTCCCTTCAGGAGCGTCCTGTAGTGGCTGGACCGGAAGTACAGCGGACGCTCGCCGAGGCCACCTTCCCAATCGGTCAGGCCGAGCAGGTCGATACCGTCATAAACGCGGTCCAGAGGCAGGGAAGCCCCCGCAGCGGCGGCCGCGGTCGCGAAGATGTCGACATGCGCCGCGCGGTGTTCGACGGTTTTTCCGTCGGGTACACGGCCCGGCCACTTCAGGAAGAAGGGCACATGGATGCCGCCCTCGAAGAAGCTCGCCTTGAAGCCACGATAGGGATCGTTGATGTCGGGCAGGCCAATATAGTTCGCGCCGCCATTGTCGCTCGTGAAGACCACGATGGTGTTTTCCTCGAGTCCCTGTTTCCGCAACTCGTCCAGCACCGCACCGACGCCCCGGTCGAGCGCAACGATCATCGCCGCGTAAGTGCGCAGCGTGTGGTCCTCAATGTGGGAGAGCTTGTCATAGTCCGACTTCAGCGCCTGAAGCGGCGTGTGTACCGCGTTGTAGGAAAGGTACATGAAGAAGGGACGATTGCGGTTCGCCTGGATCGCCTTCACCGCTTCGTTGGTGAGATAGTCCGTCATGTATTCGGACGGCTCGAAACGGCCGCCGCCATTGAACTGAACGGCAAAGGGAAGATTTGCCCACAGGAACCTGTCGATCGGATCGAAATCCTGGACCGAGTTGACGACATTCGGATCGTTCTTGGGCAGGAAAAGCGATGCTCCGGGCGCGAAGCCGAGAGCCTCATCGAAGCCGCGTGTCTCCGGCCGCGTCGTATCGGTGCCGCCGAGATGCCACTTGCCGAGCATGAGCGTGTGGTAGCCCTGTTCCTGCAACATCCTTGAAATATAGATCTCGTTTTCCGGCACGCTCATCTGGCCGACCGGAGGCACGTCCTTTTCGCGGTCAGCGAGGTAGACAGCACCGTTGCCGGCATATGTCGCTATCGTCTCGGCGAACTGGGGCGGCGCGGGCGTGAATTCAAAACCGAAACGCGTTGCGTAGCGGCCCGTCATGATGGCGGCTCGCGACGGCGCGCAGGTGGCATTACCGGAGTAGCCATTCGAAAAAACGACGCCTCCCTTCGCGATGGAGTCGATGTTCGGCGTGGGGACGATGCCGCCGCCACCGAAGGAGATGTCGTTGAAGCCGAGGTCATCGGCGAGGATCACCACGATGTTCGGCCGGCGCTCGCTCGCCGGAACGGCAGCCTCCGCCGGCCCCCGATCCCAGGTTACTTCGCGGTTCGGCTGAACGGGATCGCGCAGATTCTCCATGATGCCGGGCAGGTAGTACCAGTAACGGTTGAAGAGGGCGACGCCGGCAATGGCAACGACAACAACCGCCGCGAGGGCGATGCCCGCGCCGCGTTTCCCGATTTTCATGATTCCCGCTCCCTCCACTTTTTAATGTTGTACATTAATAACGAAAGGGCGCAAAAAAAGCAAGCGGGCCGATTGGCCCGCCTGCCTCGTTTCGTTCCGCGAAATGCTCAGACCGCCGGGCGGACCTGCCCCCCGGTTCCCCGGAAACGGCGTTCGCCCCGGCGGGCGCTAGCCGCGAAAGGGCGCCTCTCCGGCTCCTCATCGAGGAAGGACCGGATCAAGGGAACGATCTCTTCCATTTGAGAAACAAGAAAAAGATGACCGCCCGAGACGGTCTCGAGCCGCGCACCGGGAATCATCTGGGCAAGGAGTTTCAGATTCACGAGCGGGACGATCTGATCGTTCTCGCCGGCGAGGATCAGCGTCGGCTGCTTGATGAACGGCAGAAAGGGAAGGCTCGTCCACCCCATGCCCGCGAGCAACTGATAGAAATACCCGCGTGTCGACGGTGCGCGCAGACGCGTCGCATGTCCCTCGGCGCCGTCGCTCTCGTCGCCATAGAGCATTTCGAAATGGCGCAGCATGTAAGCCGGATCCATATAGCGGCGCGGATGCGCCAGCTTCACCAGAGCGCGCGGATTGCCAGGCACCATGAACATGCCCGCGGACGTGGCCGCAAGGATCAGGCGGTTGACCCGCTTGCCGAACTGGAAGGCGAATTGCTGCGCCATCGCACCGCCCCACGACACGCCGAGGACATCGACCTCGTCATAGCCGAGTTCGTCGAGAATGCGCGCCGCCATGCGGGCGAACTGCCAGGGACGATAGGGAAAGGAGGCGGACGGAGAACCGCCGACGCCCGGCGCATCGAAGGCGATCACATCGCGGTCGTGCAGCACTTCGGCGAGAGGCGCGACGAGTTCGAGGTTCGCGCCGATGCCATTGAAGAAAAGAAGCGGCCGTCCCGGTCCCTTGCCTTCCCAAACCGCGGTGCGGAGTATGTTCGATCCCACTCTTATGTCGCGGTATCGGCGCTTTCTCTCGTTCATTCAGCGGCTCCGGGCCTGTTCCGACTCATACCTTCTAGATATCAGCCTAATACATATGTGCCCGGCGCGGGATCCAAAGGCTTGTATTTGCGATTTCCCAGTGTTTTGGGCGCGGACACCGTTTCTCCCGAACGTTCGCCGAGCCATTTTCCCCAGCGTTCCCACCAGGAACCCTGCACTTCACTTGCGCCTGCGGCCCATTCATCGGCGGTCGCCGGCAAATCATCGTTAACGAAATACTTCGCCTTCGGATTGCCGGGCGGGTTCAGGATCGACTGAATGTGGCCGCTGTTCGACAGCACAAATTCGCGCTTGCCGCCGAGCATCTGCGTCGTGCGATAGCAGGCCTTCCAGGGCGTGATGTGGTCGGTCACGCCGCCAACGATGAAGGCGTCGATATCGACCTTTCCGATGTCGATGGGCTGGCCGAGAATTTCCTCCTTGCCCGGATTGGCAAAGGGCTGCGTCTCGTAGAGCGAGAGATAGTCCGAATGCAGCGCGGCGGTGAGATTCGTCGAGTCGTTGTTCCAGAAGAGCACGTCGAAAGCGGGCGGCTTCTGTCCGTGCAGATAGTTGTTCACGACGTAGTTCCAGACGAGATCGTTGGGCCGCAGCCAGGCGAAGACGCGCGACAGATCGGAGCCTTCCAGCACGCCCTTCTTTGCCGATCGTTTTCGCGCCATTTCGATGCCGCGCTTGGTCACCAGAACGCCGACGTCGCTGTCTTCCATACGCGGGTCGAGCACGCAGACCCAGAAGGTGACGGAATTGACGCGCTTGTCGCCCTTCGCGGCGAGATAGCTCAGCAGTGTCGCCGTGGTGATGCCGCCCGAGCAGCCGCCGGAAATGTTCACTTTCTCCGAACCGGTGATGCCGGTGACGACGCCGATCACCTCGACAAGTGCGGTTACGTAGTCGGCGAGCCCCCAGTCGCAATGCTCCGGACCCGGATTGCGCCAGCTCACGACGAAGACCTGGAAGCCTTGATCGACGAGATAGCGGGACATGCTCTTTTCCGGCGTAAGGTCGAGCACATAATACTTGTTGATCTGGGGCGGTACGAAAAGGAGCGGCAGGGCGTGCACCTTTCCCGTTTTCGGCGTGTACTGAAGAAGCTCCAGCATTTCGGTGCGGTAGACGACGGAACCTTCCGTGGTCGCGAGATTTTCGCCGACCTTGAAGGGTGTCTTGTCGACCTGTGAAGGCATGCCATGATTGTTGCGCAGGTCGTCCAACGCGTGACGAAGCCCCTGCACGAGCGACGCGCCGCCCGTGTCGAGCGCGAGCTTCACGGCCGAGGGATTGCCCACGAATGTGTTCGTCGGTGCAACCGCGTCGATCATGATGTCGGCAACGAGCATGGCGCGGCCATGCTCTATCGGATCGAGCTCCAGCGACTGGATGAAACCGTGCATCTCCGTCCGGAAGGCGAGCCAGCCCTGCATCAGGCGTCGATAGACGGGGCTCTTCTGCCAGGCAGGATCGACAAAGCGGCGATCCTTCGGCTCGGGCGCGAATTTCTGCTGCCCGCCGACGATGTCCACCATGTTGCGGCCAAAGGAGCCGATGTGCTGCATGAAGGTGAAGGGCTGACGTACGGCGCCGCCGACGATCGACCCGATCGCGGAGAGAACGTCCTCGCGGCTGATGCCGACGATGGGACTCAATACGTTTGGCGTTTCCGCCGCTTCCTCGCCGATGCCCGGACCGAATTCATCCCTCTGCCGCCTCGCCATGGACTCCCCTCCTCTTCTGGTGCCTCCGTCGCGCCCGGCCTTCCCTCCCCGGAAGGTATCAACGGGCCCAACGGGCAAACATGATGCGCTGCCCAAGGGGGCGGCCACAAGGGGTTCAGCGTGCAAAGAGGTTCCGGCGGGGCGAAACCGCTGTTCCACAAGGACATATGCGCCGTGGTCAGCCGGGAACGCGTGTACCGATGTTGAGCTGGCCGGCGAGCCCCGCTTCACGATGGACCTCGATGGCGCGGTACTCCGGCGACATGACCATTTCCATGAAGGCCGCGCGCGAGGGATACTCGACAAGCGCCACCTGGTCCCACAGTTCCTCGCATTTGCCGATCATGAGGCCATCGACAGCGGCTCCGAAAAGCATGCGGCCGCCGAGCTTCGTCACGATCTTCGCGACCTCGACGCCATAGCGCATATAGGCTTCCTGCCCCGAAATGTCCGCATCGCGCCCATCCGGATAAGCCGCGCGCGCGCGGAACTTGAGAAGGTTGACCATGACAACCGGCCCATCCTTGCCGGTGCCCGCGCGGGCAAAGAAGGATTTAAGCTGCTCGTCCGACGGACGCAGGGCGTTCTCGACTATCATTTCTGCCTTTCCTCCGGCTCCGGCACGATTGACGCCGATCCGGCACATATTGTAATGACATTATTAGTGCCATTTTATTGACGATCCGACGGGCGCGGTCAAGGCACCCGTCGTAGAAAGAAGCACAGAGCGCGGCGCGACCAAATTCACAAAACGGCGATTGGCTGTTGCAGGATGCGCACATCATCGCCACTCAGGGAGGCACGCATGAGCATCGCGATCCGGGAATTCGTCGTGAACCGTCCGGACTATGGCCAGACGAAATGGGTGAACAGGGCAACCGAGGTCGAGGATGGACAGATCCTCGTCGAGATCGAGAAGTTCGCGCTCACCGCAAACAACATTACCTATGCCGTCGCCGGCGACATGCTCAACTACTGGTCGTTCTGTCCCGCCGAAGAAGGCTGGGGAAAGATTCCGGTGTGGGGGTCCGCGCGGATCGTTCAGTCGAAATGCGAGGGCGTCGCAGAGGGCGAGCGGATATATGGCTATCTGCCGATGGCCACCCATCTCGTGATGCAGCCCGAGAAGGTGACCGCAGGCAGCTTCCTCGACCTCTACAAGCAGCGTCGCGAGTTGCATCCCGTCTACAACAGCTATACGCGCGTGAAAGGGGGCAAGGCCGCATGAAGACCTCGAACCGGTGCTGCGGCCGCTCTACACGACCTCATTTCTGATCGACGACTGGCTCGCCAACAATGACTTCTTCGGCGCAAGGCAGGTGCTGGTGCTCAGCGCTTCCTCAAAGACAGGGCTCGGGCTCGCCTATGGTCTTCACCGGCGCCGCCCTGAGGGACCGGAAGTGGTCGGGCTCACCTCCGCGGGGAACAAGACTTTCGTGGAGGGGCTTGGCTATTACGACAAGGCGGTGGCCTATGGCGATGTGACGTCGCTCGATGCAAGCGTGCCGACGGCCGTGGTCGATTTCGCGGGCGACGGGGACGTGCTCGCCGCCGTGCACCGGCATTTCGGCGACAGACTCGTGGAGAGCACGACAGTCGGCCTCTCGCACAAGGACGCACCGCGCCCGCCTGCGGACCTTCCGGGCGCCAAGCCGCGCTTCTTCCCACCTTCTATCTGAAGGAAGATGGCGGTGACTATCAGGCAGCAGTCGACTCGACGCCGCTGATCCGCCGCTTCGAGGAAGCATTCTCCGGACGCGAAGTCGTGCCCTCCGATCCCGTGATCGAGTTTCTCGACTATCTGCTCGAAGACTATGCCGACGAATGGCTGACCAAGGCGATG
>JAGUWA010000393.1 GCA_020062605.1 Parvibaculum sp.
CCGCACCGGCCCGAGCGCCCCGAAAAATCCGAAGGTGGCCGCCGCCTCAACCTCGTCTCCGAATATGAGCCCGCCGGCGACCAGCCCACCGCCATCGCCGAACTCGTCGAGGGCGTGAACAAGGGCGAGCGCGAGCAGGTGCTGCTCGGCGTCACCGGCTCCGGCAAGACCTACACCATGGCGCAGGTCATCGAGCGCACACAGCGCCCCGCCCTCGTCCTCGCGCCCAACAAGACGCTCGCCGCCCAGCTCTATGGTGAGTTCAAGAGCTTCTTTCCGGACAACGCGGTCGAATATTTCGTCTCCTATTACGACTACTACCAGCCCGAGGCCTACGTCCCGCGCACCGATACCTATATCGAGAAGGAAAGCTCGATCAACGAGCAGATCGACCGCATGCGCCACTCGGCGACGCGCGCCCTGCTCGAGCGCGACGACGTCATCATCGTCGCCTCCGTCTCCTGCATCTACGGTATCGGCTCGGTCGAAACCTATTCGGCCATGACCTTCTCCGTGAAGGTTGGCGAGCGGCTCGACCGCAAGCAGCTCATCGCCGATCTCGTCGCCCTTCAATACAAGCGCAACGACCAGGCCTTCGGCCGCGGCACCTTCCGCGTTCGCGGCGATACGGTCGAGGTCTTCCCCGCGCACTACGAAGATCGCGCCTGGCGCATCTCCCTCTTCGGCGACGAGGTCGAGGAGATCGCGGAGTTCGACCCGCTGACAGGCCACAAGACCGACAGCTTCAGGGAAGTGAAGCTCTACGCCAATTCGCATTACGTCACGCCACGCCCGACGCTCAATCAGGCGATCGAGGAGATCAAGCACGACCTCCAGGTCCGCCTGCAGGAGCTGAAGGGCATGGGCAAGCTCCTCGAAGCCCAGCGCCTCGAGCAGCGCACGCAGTTCGACATCGAGATGATGGAGGCGACGGGAAGCTGCGCCGGCATCGAGAACTATTCACGCTATCTCACGGGCCGCAAGCCCGGCGAGCCGCCGCCCACGCTCTTCGAGTACCTCCCCGACAACGCGCTCGTCTTCGCCGACGAAAGCCATGTCACCGTGCCGCAGATCGGCGGCATGTTCCGGGGCGACTACAGGCGCAAATCCGTGCTCGCGGAATACGGTTTCCGCCTCCCCTCCTGCGTCGACAACCGGCCCATGCGCTTCGAGGAATGGAACGCGATGCGGCCGCAATCCGTCTTCGTCTCGGCGACGCCCGGTTCCTGGGAGATGGAACAGACCGGCGGCGTCTTCGTCGAACAGGTCATCCGCCCGACCGGCCTCATCGACCCGCCGACCATCATCCGCCCCGTCGCCACGCAGGTCGACGACCTCATCGCTGAATGCCATGAAGTCGCCGCCAAGGGCCAGCGCGTGCTCGTCACCACGCTGACGAAACGCATGGCCGAAGACCTCACCGAATACATGCACGAACAGGGCATCCGCGTCCGCTACATGCATTCCGACATCGACACGCTGGAGCGCATCGAGATCATCCGCGATCTCCGCCTCGGCGCCTTCGACGTGCTCATCGGCATCAACCTGCTGCGCGAGGGCCTCGACATTCCCGAATGCGCCCTCGTCGCCATTCTCGATGCCGACAAGGAAGGCTTCCTGCGCTCCGAGACTTCGCTCGTCCAGACCATCGGCCGCGCCGCGCGCAACGTCGATGGCCGCGTCATTCTTTATGCGGACAACATCACCGGCTCCATGGAGCGCGCCATCGCGGAGACGAACCGCCGCCGCGAAAAGCAGAAGGCCTATAACGAGGAACACGGCATCACGCCGGAGTCGATCCGCCGCAACATCGGCGACATCCTCGAAAGCGTCTATGAGCGCGATCACGTCCGCGTCGACACGGGCGATGCCGATCAGGCCTTCATCGGCCACAATCTCCGCGCCCATATTGCCGATCTGGAAACGCGCATGAAGGACGCCGCCGCCGATCTCGAATTCGAAACGGCGGCGCGCCTGCGCGACGAGATCAAGCGCCTCGAAGCGACCGAGCTCGCCATCGCCGACGATCCGATGGCGCGCCAGTCCGCCGTGGAAGAAAGCGTCGCCCGCACCACGACGCCCAAGGGCCGCTCGACAAGCGGCAAGCCCGGTACAAGAGCGCGAAAATACAAGAAAAGGTAAGACCCCTCTTCCCACCCTCCCCTCGGGGAGGGTCAAACCGCCGAAGGCGGTTTGGGGCGGGGGGGCTACTGCACTGAAAATCTCCTACCTTCCCGGCCGTCCCCCCACGATCGACACGCGTTCGCCCTGCCGCGAATAGGGATAGTAGTCCCATACCGCATGATGCTGCGTGCAGCGATTGTCCCAGAAGACGAGCGTATTCGGCTCCCAGCGCACGCGGCACTGGAACACCGGGTTACTCTCCAGATGCCGCCACAGCATTTCGAGAAGCCCTGCGCTTTCGGCGGGCGAAAGCCCGTCGATATGCGTGGTGAAGCCGCGATTGACATAGAGCAGCTTCCGCCCCGTTTCCGGATGGCGCGCAATGACGGGATGCTTCGTCTTCGGCCAGCCGCCTTCCGGCGCCGCCATGCCATAGCCGCCCGTATAGGGCTTCGCGCCGTCATGCACGGCGTCGAACCCTTCCAGGAAATTCTTCATCGCCGGCGACAGCGTTTCATAGGCCTCATAGGCGCTGAGAAAGCAGGTGTCGCCGCCGCAGCCGATCTCCGGCGTATGCGTGATGTAGAGCATCGAGCCGAAGGGCGGTTCCTCGTCGCAGGTCACATCCGCATGCCAGCCCTCGCCCGCGACATAGCGCGAATTCTGGTCGGCCTTGATCGGCAGGATTTCGGGATCGCCCTTGGGCTCTCCGTCCTTCGGCGCCGCATGATAGGGATGCGTGTGCAGCTTGCCGAAACAGCGCCCGAAGCGCTTGTGGTCGTCCCGTGTCAGCTTCTGGTCGCGGAAGACGAGCACGAGATGATCGGCAAAAGCCTGCTTCACCTCCCGGAGCTGCGCCTCCTCGAGCGGCTTCGACAGATCGACGCCCTCGATCTCCGCCCCGATGACCGGCGTCAGCGGCGCCACGCCGATGGTCTTGTACGCCCGTTTTTCGTCGCTGCGCTCAATCCGCACCTGAGCCTTGCTCGCCATGATGTCCTCCTCCCGGTGTGGCGGGTCCCTCGCCGCCTTGTATCGGGAAGGCTAGTCCCCCGGGGCTGGCATCCGTCACCGGAAAGTCCCACTATTCCGTTGAACGGAACAAGGGAAGCAACATGACCGGCCCATCGCGAATGCCCATTGCCCGCGCCCTGGCGCTGCTGGAAGCCTTTGGCGACGCCCCGGCCATGCAGGTGCGCGACCTCGCGGC
>JAGUWA010000095.1 GCA_020062605.1 Parvibaculum sp.
CCTCTATCGCCAGATCCCGCAATACCAGCTCGTCAACAAGGGCATGACGCTCGACGAATTCAAGACGATCTACTGGTGGGAGTGGAGCCACCGGCTGCTCGGACGGCTGATCGGTTTTGCCTTCCTCGCGCCCTTCATCTGGTTTGCGCTGACGCGGCGCATCGAGCGCGCGATGGTGCCGAGACTCATTTTTCTGTTCGTGCTGGGCGGCGCGCAGGGCGCACTCGGCTGGTGGATGGTGAAGAGCGGGCTTGTCGACCGGACGGAGGTGAGCCAGTACCGGCTTGCCGCGCATCTCGGCCTTGCGACGATCATCTATGGCGCGCTGATCTGGACGGCGCTCGATCTCTGGCATGGCAAGAGCACGCGGTTCCTGAGCGGACTTTCGAAGGCGGCGCTCGGGCTGATCGTGCTCGTCTTCGCGCAGACGATCCTCGGCGCCTTCGTGGCAGGCATCCGCGCGGGGCTCATCTACAACACCTGGCCGCTGATGGCGGGCGCGTTCATTCCGGACGGGCTTCTCGCGATGAAACCCGTCTGGCACAATTTCTTCGAGAGCCACCTCACCGTGCAGTTCCAGCACCGGATGACGGCCTATCTGCTGCTCGCGCTCGCGGCATGGCATGCGTGGCGCGCGCGGAAGACGGAAGCGGCCGGGACGGCGAACCTGCTTCTCGTGGCGGTGATCGCGCAGGCCGCGCTCGGCATCTGGACGCTGCTGTGGGTGGTGCCCATCCCGCTCGGCGCGGCGCATCAGGGCGGCGCGATGATCGTGTTCGGCGTTGCCGTGTGGCATGCGCACAGGCTGGCGAAGTAGGGCATCTACACCCTCCCCCTGTGGGAGGGTCAAACGGGCGAAGCCCGTTTGGGGAGGGGTGCTCCGTTCGCAGCGAATGGCGGGTTGCCGGTTATGCGCCGAAGTTCCATGCTTACCCCTCCCCAAAATTTCCTTCGCTGCGCTCAGCAAATTTCGACCCTCCCACAGGGGGAGGGTGGTCCAGATGATCGGCTCTGTGCGTGTGGCTCTGGATTGCCGGGTTTGCCCTTCGCTTTCGCTTCGGGCGTTCAGGGCTCGAAAAGGTCCACCGGACTTTTTCGTCCGCTTTCGCGGACCGCCCTTCACCCCGGCAATGACGTTTTGTTTTTGATTTTCGAGACAATTGTCGCTGCGGCGAGCTGAATTGCGAGTGGGGACGAGCCCCGGGATGACACCTTTTTATTTGCACAGAAGAAGACGGTGGATGGCCCGCATAAAGCGGGCCATGACGTTTTATGGAAGGCATAGAGGCGGTGTGCCCGCTACGCCTTCAGGGCCTGGTCGAGGTCGGCGATGATGTCGTCGGCGTCTTCGATGCCGACGGAGAGGCGGACGACGTCGGGGCCGGCGCCGGCCGACTTCTTCTGTTCATCCGTCAACTGACGATGGGTCGTCGAGGCTGGGTGGATGATGAGGCTGCGCGTGTCGCCGACATTGGCGAGGTGGCTCAAGAGTTCCACGTTGCTCACGAGCTTCACGCCCGCGTCATAGCCGTCCTTGAGGCCGAAGGTGAAAACGGCGCCCGCGCCCCTGGGCGTGTATTTCTTCATCAGCGCGTTCGACGGATCGCCCTCAAGGCCCGCATAGGACACCCAGGAAACCTTGGAGTGGCCTTTGAGGAACTTCGCGACCTTCAGCGCATTGTCGCAATGGCGCTGCATACGCAGCGGCAGCGTTTCGATGCCGGTGAGGATCATGAAGGCATTGAAGGGCGAAATGGCGGGGCCAAGATCGCGCAGGCCCAGCACGCGGCAGGCGATGGCGAAGGCGATGGGACCGAAAGTCTCGTGGATCTTCAGGCCGTGATAGCTGTCGCAAGGCTCCGACAGCGTCGGATAGTTGCCGGACTTCGACCAGTCGAACTTGCCGCCGTCCACGATGATGCCACCCATGGAATTGCCGTGGCCGCCCAGGAACTTCGTTGCCGAATGGACGACGATGTCGGCGCCGTGTTCGAGCGGGCGGCAGAGATAGGGCGAGGCGAGCGTGTTGTCGACGATGAGGGGAATGCCCGCCTCATGCGCGACTTTTGCGATGGCGGCAATGTCGGTGACGATGCCGCCGGGATTGGCGAGGCTTTCGATGAAGACGGCTTTCGTCTTCGGGCCGATGGCCGCCTTGATGGAGGCGGGGTCGGTCGCGTCCGCCCAGTCGACTTCCCAGCCGAACTTCTTGAAGGAATGGCCGAACTGGTTGATCGAGCCGCCATAGAGCTGCTTTGCGGCGACGAAGCGGTCGCCCGGCGAGAGCATGGTGTGGAAGGTGAGCATCTGCGCGGCGTGACCCGAGGCGACGCCAAGCGCGGCCGTGCCGCCTTCAAGCGCCGCGACGCGCTCTTCGAGTACGGCGGTCGTCGGGTTGGTGATGCGGGTGTAGATGTTGCCGAAGGCCTTGAGGTCGAAAAGCAAGGCCGCGTGATCGACATCGTCGAAGACGAAGGACGTCGTCTGATAGATGGGCGTCGTGCGCGCCTTGGTCGTCGGGTCGGGCTGCGCGCCGGCGTGAATGGCGAGAGTGTCGAATTTGCGGTCTGTCATTTTTGCCTCTTTGTGTTTCAGTCGGCTTGTTTTTCTTGGTACGTCATTGCGAGGAGCGAAGCGACGAAGCAATCCAGGAGCGGTTGGTTCCGTGCGTCTCGCCCCTGGATTGCTTCGTCGCGCGTTCCGCGCTCCTCGCAATGACGGAGAAAGAAGACACGCCCTGCTCCTCGCTTACCCCTCCCCAAACCGCCTTCAGCGGTTTGACCCTCCCACAGGGGGAGGGTGGAAAAAAGGGCGGCGCTGTTCCCTACATCCCCAGCCTCGGCATTTCGATTTTCGGGCAGCGGTTCATGACGACGCGGAGACCGGCGGCGCGGGCGCGGGCGGCGGCTTCCCCGTTCACGACGCCCAGTTGCATCCAGACATATTTCGCGCCGATTTCGACGGCCTCATCGGCGACGGGGCCCGCCGCTTCGGAATTGCGAAAGACATCCACCATGTCGACCTTCTCCGGAATGTCGCGGAGCGAGGCATAGACTTTTTCGCCGTTGAGTTCCTTGCCCGCGAGGCCCGGATTGACGGGGATGACGCGGTAGCCCTTCGCTTGCAGGTAGCGCATGACCTCATGGCTGTCGCGCGCGGGGTTTGCGCTCGCGCCGACAAGGGCGATGAGTTTCGTGTTCTTCAGGATGTGCTCGACGTCGCCGGGCTCGACTTCATTTATGTTTGAAGGGGGTGTCATCGGTCTTCCCATTTCGGATCGCGCTTCTCGATGAAGGCGCCGATGCCTTCTTCCGCATCGCGGGCGAGCATGTTTCGCACCATGACTTCGCTCGCATAGTCGTAGGCCTCGGCGAGCGGCTTTTCGAGCTGCTCGTAGAAGGCTCTCTTGCCGATGGAAACGGTGAGCGCGGATTTGGACGCGATCACGTCGGCGAAATGCGCGACGGCGGCATCGAGTTCCGCTTGCGGCACGACGCGGTTCACGAGGCCGAATTCGGCGGCGCGGGCGGCGGAGATCATTTCGCCCGTCAGC
>JAGUWA010000418.1 GCA_020062605.1 Parvibaculum sp.
CAGCCGGCGGCTTCGGCGACATGCTGAAGCAGGCGATCAACGAAAGCGTCGAGACGTCCAAAGGCGGCGAGCAGAAGATGGCGGCGGTGACGGGCGGCACCAGCGGCAACATCGTTGACGTGGTGACGGCGGTGGCCGAAGCCGAGACGACGCTGCAGACGGTCGTGACCGTGCGCGACAAGGTCATCACGGTCTATCAGGAAATCATGCGCATGCCGATCTGACGGCAGCGACGGGGGGCAGATAACAAAAATGACGGGACCTGAAATTCTCGACCTCGCGCGGCAGGCGATCTATGTGCAGCTCGAGGTTTCGGCGCCGATGATGGTGGTCGCGCTTGTCGTGGGCCTCGCCATCGCGCTTCTGCAGGCGCTGACGCAGGTTCAGGAAATGACCCTCGTCTTCGTGCCGAAGATCGTGGCGATCTTTCTGACGTTGCTGATAGCGCTGCCGTTCATGGCGCAATCGCTGAGCGGCTTCATGAATCTCGTCGCGCAGAAGATCGTGACCGGTTAGCAGCGGGCGCCGTATTCCATGATCACGGTTGACTTCCTGCCGCAAACGGCCTTCACCTTCATGCTGATCTTCTCGCGGCTCGCGGCGATGATCATGCTGCTGCCGGCGCTCGGCGAGACAAGCATTCCCGCGCAGGTGCGGCTGGTGCTGGCGCTGCTTCTGTCGATGGTGATGATGCCGCTTGTCGCCGCGTCCTACGGGCCGATACCGGAGACGGTGCCGGCGCTCGCCTTCATCGTCGTCACGGAAATCGCGGTCGGTCTCTTCATCGGCGGTGCGGCGCGAATCATCATGAGCGCCCTTCATGTCGCGGGCAACATCATCGCCCTGCAGATGAGCCTTGCCTTCGCGCAGAATGTCGACCCGACGCAGGGACAGCAGGGCGTCCTGATCGCCAACTTTCTGTCGTTGCTCGCCGTGACGCTCATCTTCGCGACCAATCTCGACCATCTGATGATTGCCGCCATGCGCGACAGCTACGAGCTCTTCGTGCCCGGACAGGCCATTCCTGTCGGCGACTTTTCGCAGATGGCGGTGAAGCTCGTCTCGAGCGCCTTCCGGATCGGGTTGCAGCTCGCGGCGCCTTTCCTCGTTTTCGGTCTCATTTTCTATGTCGGCATCGGCATTCTTTCGAGGCTGATGCCCCAGATCCAGATTTTCTTCATCGCGATGCCGGCCAACATCATGCTTGGCTTCTTACTGCTGCTTTTCCTGCTCGGCGCCATGATGACCTGGTTCCTGCAGGGCTTTGAGCAATCTGTATCCATGTTCGCCGGTTAGCGGGGAGAGCGCGCCGTGTCGGACCAGGACGATTCAGAAAAAACAGAAGAACCAACACAACGAAAACTGGACGAAGCCCAGAAGAAGGGCGACGTCGTCAAGAGCCAGGAGATCAGCACCTGGTTCGTGATGATGGGCGGTGCCGTCGCCATAGCGCTCCTTGCCCCGTCGACAGCAAGTTCGCTCGCCGGCTCCCTCAAGGTCTTTCTGGCGCAACCCGATGCGATCCCGATGGACGCCGAGCACCTGAGACGCATATGGCTTGCGATCGGGCGGGACGCTTTCGGCGCGGTGATTGCGCCGCTTGCCATTCTCGTCGGTGCGGCGCTTTTCGGCCATCTCATCCAGAACGCGCCGGTCTTTACGGCCGAGAACATGACGCCGAAGCTCTCCAAGATTTCACCGAAGGAGGGAATGAAGCGCCTCTTCGGACCGAAGAGCCTCATGAACCTCGCGAAGGGCATCGTGAAGCTCGGCGTGGTGGGCACGGTTTCGTTCCTGATCGTCTGGCCGGAGCGCGACCGGCTTGCACTGATGATGACCTGGGATATCGCGCAGCTCCTGCCGCTCGTTCAGGCCATGGCGCTCAAGATGTTCGGGGGCGTGATCGCGGTCATGACCATCGTTGCCGCGCTCGATTACCTGTTCGAGCGGATGCAATGGATGAAGAAGCAGCGCATGTCCGTCCAGGAAGTGAAGGATGAGTACAAGCAGATGGAAGGCGATCCCACGGTGAAGGCGAAACTGCGCCAGATCCGGGTGGAGCGCGGCCGAAAGCGCATGATGGCCGCGGTGCCGACCGCCACCGTCATCATCACCAACCCGACCCACTATGCCGTGGCCCTCAAATACGAGCAGGGCATGGGCGCGCCGGTCGTGGTGGCCAAGGGCGTCGATGCCGTCGCCTTCAGAATCCGCGAAGTTGGCCAGGAACACGACATTCCGATCATCGAAAATCCGCCGCTTGCCCGCGCGCTCCATGCGACCGTGCAGATCGACGAGGAGATCAAGCCCGAGCACTACAAGGCGGTCGCGGAGGTTATTGGCTATGTCATGCGTCTTAAGGCTAAGATGAGCCGAAGCGGCCGGAGATGATTCGGCCGGGGTGAGGCGATGTGCGCCGGCGCGAATATCCGTATGCCGGAGGGGCGGGCACAGCAGGAGTAGGACATGGCCGAGACGCCGGCCGATCTTGCCGATAGCGGCGTGGATGGCATCGATGCCGCCGCGGCGCGCGAGGATGCGCAATGGTCGCTGCCCGCGCGGCGCTGGGTCGTCATCGGCGCGCTTGCGCTCGGTTTCGTGCTGGCCCTCCTCGATACGCTGGGCGTGCAGGCTTTCGGCATGCCCGGGGCGCTTACCGCGCTTGGCCTCGTCGCCATTGCCGCCGCTGTCCTCTACGGGCTTTCCGGCACCAGTTCCGAGACGCTCAGCCGTGCGCCGCTTGCCGCGGCGGATGCCCTGATGGCGCTGCCCGATCCCTGCTACGTGACCGACAGGCGTGGCGCGGTGCTTTTCGCGAACGAGGCTTACCGCTCGCTCTCGGGCGGCTTCGACGGTGGACGAACCGTTCCCGTCGAACGGCTGCTTTCGGGCCGGGGCGAGGGGGCGGAGGCCTCTTTCCGGCTTGCGCAGGCGGCC
>JAGUWA010000194.1 GCA_020062605.1 Parvibaculum sp.
GAGGCTTTTCAGCGAACCCGAGATCCACCGTTTGCGCGCGGCGAAGGGCGTCGAATGCGCCGTGAACCAGGTGCAGCGTGTGCCGTCCTCGATCGCCTTCAGCGGATGCAGCGCCCGGCCGTTCGCGATCGCCATGCGCGCGCCGCCCTCGGTTGCGATGCGCGCCGCCGCGATCTTGGTCTTCATGCCGCCGCGCGAATAGATGCTTGCCGCATCGCCCGCCATCGCCTCGATTTCGGGCGTGATTTCGGCGACTTCGGCGAGATGCTTCGCGCCGGGCAGGTGCGGCGGCGCGGTGTAGAGCCCGTCGACGTCGGACAGAAGCACGAGGCAATCGGCCGACACCATGCTGGCCACGCGCGCGGCGAGGCGGTCATTGTCGCCATAGCGGATTTCGGTCGTCGCCACGGTGTCGTTCTCGTTGATGACGGGCACGGCGCCGAGCTTCAGCAGCGTCTGGATGGTGGAGCGCGCGTTGAGGTAGCGGCGGCGCTCCTCCGTGTCCTCGAGCGTCAGCAGTATCTGCGCGCAGGAGAAGCCGTAGGCGGAAAGGATTTCCTGAAAGGCATGCGCCAGGCCGATCTGGCCGACGGCGGCGGCGGCCTGGCTTTCTTCGAGTTTCAGCTTTCCGGCGGGCAGTTTCAGTGCGCGGCGTCCGAGCGCGATGGCGCCGGAGGAAACGATCAGCATTTCCTGTCCGCGTGCGCGCATCCTCGCGACATCCTCGACCATCGCCTGCAGCCAGGTGCGGTTGAGCTTGCCCGTCTCGGCGTCCGTCAGAAGCGCGGAGCCGATTTTCACGACGACGCGCTGCGCTTTTTCGAGATGGTTGCTCAAGGCTGCCAGCCCTCTTCTGCATCCGTTTCTTGGGCGCGTTCTTCCGCGCGCCGTATGCCGATTTCGTCCGCCGCGAGCCGCAATACGTCGGTGACACCCTCGCCGGACACGCCGGAAATCACATACACCTCACCGCCGCTTTCCGCCGCGAGAATTGCTTTCTTCTCCTCGCGCTCTTCCTCGCTCAGTGCATCTGCCTTGTTGAGGCAGAGAATTTCGGGCTTTTCCTCCAGCCCCGCGCCATAGGCCTCGATCTCGCCGCGGATCACGTGATAGGCCTCCGCCACATCTTCCGCCGTGCCGTCGACGAGATGGATCAGGATGCGGCAACGCTCCAGATGCCCGAGAAACCGGTCGCCGAGCCCCGCGCCTTCATGCGCGCCTTCGATGAGGCCGGGAATGTCGGCCAGCACGAAGCTGCGCGTATCGACGGTGACGACGCCGAGCCCCGGCGTCAGCGTGGTGAAGGGATAGTCGGCGATCTTCGGTTTCGCCGCGCTTACCGCGGCGAGGAAGGTCGACTTGCCCGCATTGGGAAGCCCCACCAGCCCCGCATCGGCAATCAGCTTCAGCCGCAGCACGATCGTCTTTTCCTCGCCTTCAAGGCCGGGATTCGCGCGGCGCGGCGCCTGATTGGTCGAGCTCTTGAAATAGGTATTGCCGAAGCCGCCATTGCCGCCCTTGGCGAGCACGAGGCGCTGGCCGGGCTCGGTCATGTCGGCGATCAGCGTTTCCCCGTCTTCCTCGAAAATCTGCGTGCCCACGGGCACTTTCAGCACGACGTCGGCGCCGTTCGCGCCGGAGCGGTTCTTGCCCATGCCGTGCATGCCGGTCTTCGCCCTGAAGTGCTGCTGGAAGCGGTAGTCGATCAGCGTGTTGAGGCCCTCGACGCATTCGGCGACGACATCGCCGCCCCGGCCGCCATCGCCGCCGTCCGGTCCGCCGAACTCGATGAACTTCTCGCGGCGGAAGCTCACGCAGCCCGCGCCGCCATTGCCTGAGCGGATATGGATTTTCGCTTCGTCGAGGAACTTCATGTCACTTGCCTGTTCGCGCCAGCCTCATGGTGAGGCAGCGCACCTTTTCCTGCCTGGCCACGCACCAGCGGCTTTCCTCGCCAGTATAGCGGAAGCCGAGTTTCGTCAGCACGCGTCCTGACGCGTGATTGACGGCCTGGTGTCCGGAAATCAGCGTCTCCGCGCCGAAGTGCGCCGCCGCCTCGCCCAGCACGGCGCGGGCGGCTTCGCTCGCATAGCCCCGGTTCCAGTAAGGCTCGCCGATCCAGTAACCGATCTCATGCGTGCCGTCGGCATGGGCCTGCATGCCGCAGCAACCGACAAGGCCCTCGCCATTCGTCACCGCATAGGCGAATTCCTCGCCGTCGGCGCGCTGCGCCGCCTGCCGGGCGATCCAGTCCTCAGCCATGTCGAGCGAGTAGGGATAGGGCATGCGGGCGAGCATTGCCGCGACGTTCCAGTTGTTGGCGAGGCTCGCCAGCCGTTCGGCATCCGCTTGCGCGAGCGGCCTCAGGACCAGTCTTTCCGTCTTCAGTTCTTCGCGCATCGGGCTCCTCCCTCGCTTCTCGTGAGGGCATGAAAAAAGGGAGATGGCGGTCCATCTCCCTTTGAATTCCCGATGGTCGCCACCTTTGCGAGGTGGCGTTCACCCCGCGTGTCAGTCTGCCGCTTCCGGCATGCCGGTGGTCACGACCGACACGAATGCGCGCTCGTTCTTGCCTTTGTGGAACGACACCACGCCCTCGACCTTCGCGAAGATCGTGTGATCCTTGCCGATGCCGACATTGCGGCCCGGATGCCATTTCGTGCCGCGCTGGCGGATGATGATGTTGCCCGGAATGACGGATTCGCCACCGAACTTCTTCACGCCGAGGCGCCGGCCGGCGCTGTCGCGACCGTTGCGGGAGGAACCGCCTGCCTTTTTGTGAGCCATGTTTCTACTCCTTCAGTCCGCTTAGCCGGCGATGTCGAGGATCTTGACGAGCATCAGATCCTGGCGATGGCCGTTCTTGCGGCGATAGTTCTGGCGGCGGCGCTTCTTGAAGATCGTGAGCTTCGGGCCACGGGTGAGGTCCACGACCTCGGCCTTCACCTTCGCACCATCGACGAGCGGCGCGCCGACCTTCGTCTCGCCGCCTTCGGCGCCGAGCATGAGGACTTCGCCGAGCTCGATCTTGTCGCCGGCCTTGGCGTCGAGGCGTTCGATCTCGAGGAGATCGTCTTTCGCGACTTTGTATTGTTTGCCGCCTGTCCGGATGACTGCGAACATCGTTGATACCACCATGTAACGAAAAAGGCCCTGCGGCCGCCGGTGACAGCGGCACGGGCCGAATTGGCGCGCAATATACAGGGGGAGGTCGCCCTGTCAAGCCGCGAAAGGGCCTGATTTCAAGGCTTTCCCGGCTCTTCCCGGTCCTTCAGCGTGCGCCAGGCGCAGAGCGCCAGAAAATAGAGCGATGCCGCCAGAAAGGTCCACCAGGCAGCGGGGGAGGCCTCCGCCGGGGGGGTGCCCGCCCCGCTCCTCAGCACCAGCCAGAATGTAGCCATCGCCCAGAGCGCCGTCACCGCCAGCGTCAGCGGCCTGAGCGTCGTCACCCGGAAGGGGTGGATATATTTGAAGGGCACGAAAGTAAGGATGCCGAGCAGGGCGATCACGGCGAGATTGAGCCATTGCCCCGTGCCCAGCACATAGAAGCAGAGCACGATCAGGTTCCAGGTCGCCGGAAAGCCCGAAAAATAATTGTCTGCCGTCTTCATCTCCCTGTTGCCGAAGCAATAGAGCGAGGTCGTCATGATCCAGGCGGCGGCGGGGATTTCCCATCCCGGCGGCACCAGGCCGAAACGGTAGATCAGCAGCGCCGGGATCACCGTATAGGTGAGGTAGTCGATCACGAGGTCGAGCACGGCCCCGTCGAAGCGCGGCGCGAACTCGGTCACCCGGACCTTGCGGGCCATGGGTCCATCGAAACCGTCGATGATGAGCGCCGCACCCAGCCAGAGCAGGGCGAGGCGGAGGTCGCCAGCGATCAGCGCCGCGATCGCCAGCAGCGCCGTCACGA
>JAGUWA010000434.1 GCA_020062605.1 Parvibaculum sp.
CGGCACGGGTGGCGGGACGGAATGGGCGGTCGCGGCAGGCGTTGCCGCCGGCTACATCGTCGGTGGTTCCGAAGGGCCCTCGCTCAGCGGCATGGCATCCCGCGCACGCGACGAGGCCGTTGCGAAGATGATGACGGTTCCGCTTCGCGAGCCCGTCACCTGGTTCACCGCACAGGACAAGGCAAGCGGCAAGGTGACGCCCGTTCGCGAATTCACCGACGAACGGGGACGCACCTGCCGCGACTTCGTGGAATGGCGCACCATCCGCGCGATGAACGGCCACACTTCCGGCACGGCCTGCCTCTAGTCTGCTTTCACCACAACAAGGGCAGAACCGTTCACGCCGGTGACCTTCACCCGCTCGCCCGCTTCGGCGTCATCGCCCTCCGCAAGCCAGAGACTGTCGCCGACGCGGATCTTGCCGCTGCCATTCCTGATATCCTGCTCCACGATGAAGACACGGCCGATATAGGAAACGCCGCGCTGGTTGAGCGTCGGATGATCGCTCTCGATGGGGTGGCGCGTGAGGAACTGCCGCGAAGCCCAGACGAGAATGACGGACAGCACGGCAAAAAGCGCGATCTGCGCCGCGACCGGCATATCCACCACAAGCAGCAGCCCGCCGACAAGCGTCGCCGCAATGGCAAGCCAGATCGCAAGCACGCCCGGCGCGAACAGCTCCACGATGGCGAGCACGGCGCCGATGATGAACCATATCCAGCGGCCGAGCAGCTCCAGGAAAGTCGCATCGCTCTCCATCGTTCACTCGCCCCCGGCGCGCGGCACCGAGCCGGAAGAAACGCGGCGCGGTGCACCGCCCGGTCCGCCATCGCCGAACGCCTCGCGAGCAATGTCGCCGATGCCGCCGATCGCGCCGATGACGCTCGACGCCTCAAGCGGCATCAGAACGAGCTTCTGGTTCGGCGACGTCGCAACGGCTTTCAGTGCCTCGATATATTTGCCGGCCACGAAATAGTTGATCGCCTGTACGTCGCCCGCCGCAATGGCCTCACTCACGACGGTCGTTGCCTTCGCTTCGGCTTCGGCTTCGCGTTCGCGCGCCTCGGCGTCGCGATAGGCAGCCTCGCGGCGTCCTTCGGCTTCGAGAATGGCCGCCTGCTTCTCGCCCTCGGCCGCGAGTATCGACGCCTGCCGCTTGCCCTCCGCTTCGAGAATGGCGGCGCGCTTGTCGCGTTCGGCCTTCATCTGCCGCGCCATGCTGTCCACGATGTCGCGCGGCGGCGCGATATCCTTGATCTCGATGCGCGTCACCTTCACGCCCCAGGGATGCGTCGCATCGTCGACCACACTGAGCAGCCGCGCGTTGATCGCATCGCGTTGCGACAGCAGTTCGTCCAGGTCCATGCTGCCCATCACCGTGCGGATATTCGTCATGGTGAGGTTGAGAATGGCGTTTTCGAGAAAGTTCACTTCGTAGGAGGCCTTGGCCGCGTCAAGCACCTGGAAAAAGACGACGCCGTCCACCGTCACCATCGCATTGTCGCGCGTGATGACTTCCTGGCTCGGCACATCGACCACGGTCTCCATCACGTTCACCTTGTTGCCGATGCTGTCGACGAAGGGAACGATGAGCCCCAGCCCCGGTGTCAGGCTGTGCGTGTAGCGCCCGAACCGCTCGACCGTATAGATATGCCCCTGCGGTACGATCTTGACCGCGCGCAGCAGGAAAATGACCGCAAGCACCAGAGCAACAAGTACGAAAACCAGTCCGCCATCCATGGCCGAGCCCCTTCCCCTTGGCGCATCTGTCGTTCGGCGCCGTCAAATCCGGCATCGCCTCACCGCGAATACCTGTTTGTCAATTCTAGCCGATAATCTCTCCGCGCCAGCCGTTATTTGCAGCCGCACGGCCGGTGGTTGGGGCTAGGATGACGCCGATTCCCGTTTCAGGCCGCGTCTTGAAGGACTTTCCCGATGAAGCTCTATTGTTCCCACACCTCGCCTTTCGCCCGGAAGGTCCGCGTCCTCATCCGCGAAAAGGGCGCGACCGCCCGCGTGGCCGAGGAAACGGTCTCGGCGATGGAAGAGCCCGCGTCCCTCCACGAAGCGAACCCGCTGGGCAAGGTTCCCGCACTCATCATGCCGGACGGCTCGTCCTGGTTCGACAGCCCCCTCATCTGCGAATATCTGGACGTGACGCTCGAAGGCCCCTCGATGATCCCCGCAGCGCATGTCGAGCGTTTCCGCGTTCTGCGCCATCAGGCGCTGGCGGACGGCATCATGGACGCCGCCGTCTCCATCGTCTTCGAGCGCAACCGGCCCGAAGTTCAGCGGTCGGAAATGTGGATCGGCCGCTGGAGCCGCGCCATCGGGCGCAGCCTCGCCGTCCTCGACGATGAAGTGGTGTCGCTCGACGGGCCGGTCGATCTGGGCAGCATCGCCGTCGGTGCGGCGCTCGGCTATCTCGAGTTCCGCCATGGCGGGCTCGGCTGGCAGGAAAAGCAGACCGAGCTCGCCGGCTGGTGGCGCGACTTCGCGAAGCGTCCCTCCTTCGCCGAAACCGCACCGCCTGCCTGAGATATCAGCGCCCGCGAAACATCAGCGCCAGGGCTCGACGAGAATCTTCGCGTGCTTTTCGGGATTGCCGAGTTCTGCGAAGGCTTCCTTCACGCCCTCGACGCCGACCTTGCCCGTCACCAGCGGCGAACCGTCGATCTTGCCTTCCGCGAGATGGCCGAGCGTCAGCGCGAATTCCTCCGGCGTATAGCCGAGCACGAACTGCACGTTCAGTTCCTTGTTGATGCCGAAGAAGGGCTCGAAGCGGTCCTGCTCCATGCACACGCCGACAACGACCACGCGTGCGCCGCGCGGCGCCCCTTCGAATATCTGCTGGATGACGCCCGGCACGCCCACGCATTCGAAGATGACGCCGGGGCGCATCTTCGGTCCCATGCCGAGCAACGTCATGATGTTCTCGGCGTCGTAGCCTTCGGGTGTCGCTTCCTTCGTCCAGCGCGCATAAGGCGCCTCGACCTTCGGATCGAGCACGATATCGGCGCCCATCTGTTCGGCAAGCTTGCGCCGCGCAGGCGAGAAATCCGCCGCGATGATCGGATGCACACCCTTGATCTTGAGACCCGCGATCACGGCAAGGCCGACCGGCCCGCAGCCGATCACGAGCGGAATATCGTCCGGCGTGAGGTTCGCCTTCTCGACCGCATGCCAGCCGACCGCCATCGGCTCCGTCAGCGCCGCCTGTTCTGTCGGCAATCCGTTCGGCACCTCGAGCAGCATCAGCTCGTTCAGCACCATCTGCTCGGCAAAGCCGCCAGGCATCGTGTTCGAATAGCCGACCGGATCGACCTTCGCCTTCTCGCCGTTCATCGTGATCGCCAGCGGCATGGAGCAGACGCGCGTCCCGGGTTTCAGCTTCTTCTCCGTGCCCGGTCCATGGTCCAGCACCTCGGCGCAGAACTCGTGCCCGAACACGATGTCCTTCTTCGTGTCCATCGCGAAGCTGGAGCCTGAGCGCTGCGCCGCCTCCACCATCTTGTCGGCATGGTGGAACGCGTGCAGGTCCGACCCGCAAATGCCGCAGGCAAGCGTCTTCACCAGCACCTGCCCGCCTTGGGGCGTCGGTTCCGGCATCTCGCCGGCGACAAGATCGCCGTTGCGGAAAATGGCTGCGCGCATGCTTCGTCCTCCAGGGGTTTCTTGTTGGCGACATGCAAGCAGGCACGGCGTCTCCGCGCAAGAAAATAAATAGACCGAGGTCTATTTATTCTCGCCCGCGCGCCGCCGCGCTGCCCGCGTAGCTGCCCGCGTATTCGCGAGCACGATCAGAAAGATCGGCAGCGCCAGCAGCAACGTCACGGCATTGGCGCCGATCAGCGCCATGTCGCGCTGATGGATGCCATGCAGCAGCCAGAAAAAAATGCCGGCGGTGAGGCAGGCATACATGGCGAGCGAAAGGCCCGACGTATCCCTTGTCTGGATGGTCTTCAGCGCCTGCGGCAGGAAGGCGAAGGTCGTGAGGAAGGCCGCGACATAACCGATAAGGCTCATGGAGCACCGGAAAAGGAGAACAAACGTCGCGCATATGACGCTCGCCCCCACCGGAAGACAAGGGCCTCTTTCAATCCGCCGCCGCCCAGCCCTGCATGACCGCCGCCTCGTGGCGGACGCGCTCCGGCGATCCCAGCAACTGCCTGTCGAGCCCGATCCGCTTGAACCAGTAATGCAGGCCAAGGAGATCGGTAAAGCCCATGCCGCCATGCACCTCCGTCGCCGTGCGCGCAACGAAGCGGCCGACCTCGCCCGTCATGCCCTTGGCATGTGCCGCCATCAGGCTTGCCTCGTCGGGCATCGTGTCGAAGGCATGCGCCGCATACCAGACGAGCGACCGGCAGGGTTCGAGTTCCGATGCCATCTCTGCGCACATATGCTTCACCGCCTGGAAGGAACCGATGACGCGGCCGAACTGCTTGCGCTCGCCGGCATAAGCCACGGCCTTCTCGATCATCATCCAGCCCGCGCCCAGCGTGTCGGCGGCAAGCATCACGCGGCCGGCGTCGATCATGCGGCGAAGCGTGGCCGCGGCATCGCCAGACGAAAGCGCCTCCGCTTCCACATTGTCGAACTGAAGCTCGTTGAGCCCCCTCGTCAGGTCGATGGATGTGAGCCTCACCTTGGCGAGCCCTTTCGCATCGCCCTTCACGAGATGAAGTCCGCCCGCCTTGTCGGCGACGACAAGGATGTCCGCCGCTTCGGCCTCAAGTGCAAAGAGCGACTTGCCGTTGAGCTTGCCTCCGGACGCCGTCACGCCCGCGCCGTCGCGTGCGCCCGATGCCGCCTCCGCGATGGCAACGCCCGCCTTC
>JAGUWA010000399.1 GCA_020062605.1 Parvibaculum sp.
CCTGACGGAGGAAATGCGCTGGCACGAGGACACCGCCGCGCCCTTCCCGGCGCAACGGCCCATGGTGGCGCCGCTCACCTCGGCGGGCGCGAAATCCGGCCGCGCGGAATTCATGCAGCTCTGGTCGGGACAGGCAGCGGCGCTGTCCAAGGCGGAACCGGCGGCGGGGAAAACCGCAAGGCTGATGCGCGAGGCGGAGGCGCTGCTGGGGCGGTGAGGGAAGGCTCACTTTCTTCCCCACCCTCCCCTTGGGGGAGGGTCGAAATTTGCGAGCGGCAGCGAAACAAATTTCGGGGCGGGGTACCTCCGTATCCACGCACCCCGCCCCGAAAAATTCTTCGCGTTGCTTGAATTTTTCGACCCTCCCCCAAGGGGAGGGTGGGTATGATTGTCAGCAAACGTCATACCAGATGCGGGACAATGCCATGACCGTCGAAATCGCCATGCTGTTCTGGGCCGCCGTACTGGGGCTCGTGCAGGTGGGCGCGCAGAGCTTCGCCTTGAAGGCACAGGAAGGAAACGCCTACACGGTGGGCGCGCGCGACGAACACCGCCCGGCAACGGGGCTCGCCGGGCGCATGGAGCGCGCGCTGCGCAACTATCTCGAAACCTTCCCGATTTTCGCGGCGGTGGTGCTCGCCGTCTATGCGACCGAGCGCACGGATATGTGGAGCGAGATCGGCGCGCAGGTCTATTTCTGGGGACGCCTCGCCTATCTCCCCGCCTATGCGGCAGGCCTTCCCTGGGTGCGTATCTTCATCTGGCAGATCGCCACCGCCGGCATCGTTCTCTGCATGGTGCCGCTCTTCGACACGGCACTTCTCGCCGTGCTGATGGAATAGACCGGACCGATTCGTTTGAGCGACATGTGATTCGTTTTCGCCCGCGCGGGAAGTTCCGGGTGCGGACGAGCCGAATCGCGCTTAAGCTTCGCGCGGTGGCAATCAACTGGGGAGGAAACCCATGCCAGTGGAACTCTGGTCGCTCGTCTGGGGCGGTCTTCTGCTTTTCATACTGATCCTGCTGTCGGCCAATGCGAACGTCTCCGCGATGGGACTTGGCTGGGGCATCAGCAATCGCGACGAGGCGGCAACGACGGCGGGATGGGGCGCACGCGCACGGCGCGCCTATCTCAACCACCTCGAAAACCTGCTGATCTATGCCTGCTTCGCGATCCCGCTGGTGATGACGGGGCTGAGCACGTCGACAAGCGTGCTCGGCGCGCAGATCTTCATCATCGCGCGCGTGCTCTATGCGATCGTCTATGTTGCCGGTATCACGGTTGCGGGCATCCGCACCCTGCTCTGGCTCGCGGGCGTGATCGGCTACGGCATGGTCTTCGTCGCGCTGCTGCAGGGCGCGATGTAAGACAGTTTTTTCGGACGACACTGAAAAGGCGCCGGAATTTCCGGCGCCTTTTTTGTTTGCTCCATAACCGTCATTGCGAGCGACTGAAAGGCGCGAAGCAATCCAGGGGCGACAAACTCTGAGCAAGCCGCTCTGGATTGCTTCGTCGCTTCGCTCCTCGCAATGACGAAAGGAGGTTAATCCGCGAAGGGATCGGTCATCAGGATCGTGTCCTCGCGGTCGGGCGAGGTGGACAGAAGCGCGACGGGCGCCTCGATCAGCTCTTCCACGTAGCGGACATATTTGACGGCGGCGGCGGGCAACTGCGCCCATGAGCGCGCGCCCTGCGTGCTGTCCTGCCAGCCTTCGAGTGTTTCGTAGATGGGCGTCACTTTCCTCTGCGCGTCCATGCCGGCCGGGAAATGATCGAGCCGCTTGCCGTCGACTTCGTAAGCGACGCAGACCTTTATCTCGTCGAAACCATCGAGCACGTCGAGCTTCGTCAGCGCGATGCCGGTGATGCCGCCGGTCTTGATCGCCTGGCGCACCATGACCGCATCGAACCAGCCGCAGCGGCGCTTGCGCCCCGTGACCGTGCCGAACTCGTGGCCGCGTTCGCCGAGGCGCTGGCCCGTCTCGTCGGTGAGCTCGGTCGGAAACGGACCCTCGCCGACGCGCGTCGTATAGGCCTTGGTGATGCCGAGCACATAGCCGATGGCGCCCGGCCCGACGCCCGAACCGCCCGCCGCCTGACCGGCAACGGTGTTCGACGATGTGACGAAGGGATAGGTGCCGTGATCGACATCGAGCATGGTGCCCTGCGCGCCCTCGAAGAGGATGCGCTCACCCTTCCGCTTCGCCTCGTCGAGCACGCTCCAGACGGGCGCGACATAGGGGAGGACGCGCGGCGCAATGGCGAGCAGCGCCTCGACGATAGGACCGGGCTGAAGCTCTTCGAGATTGTTGCCGCGGCGGAGTGCGTTGTGATGCGCGAGCAGTCCCTCGACCTTGATCGGGAGCGTCGTGGGGTCCGCAAGGTCGATCACACGGATGGCGCGGCGGCCCGCCTTGTCTTCATAGGCCGGCCCGATGCCGCGCTTCGTCGTGCCGATCTTCACGCCGGAGTTCGAGCCTTCGCGCATCTCGTCAAGTTCGCGGTGAACCGGCAGGATCAGGACGGCGTTTTCGGCGATCTTGAGGTTTTCGGGCGTGACCTTCACGCCCTTGGCGGCGATCTCGTCCACTTCCTTCGCGAAGGCCCAGGGGTCGAGCACAACGCCATTGCCGAGGATCGAGAGCTTGCCCGGCCGCACGATGCCCGACGGCAGCAGCGAGAGCTTGTAGGTGACGCCGTCGATGACGAGCGTGTGGCCCGCATTATGGCCACCCTGGAAGCGCACCACGACATCCGCGCGCTCCGACAGCCAGTCCACGATCTTGCCCTTGCCCTCGTCTCCCCACTGGGAGCCGACTACCGCCACATTTGCCATTTGATTCAATGCCTTAGAGTTGAGCGCCCGGCCGGAACCGCGGGACGAGCGGACCCCCAGACAAGCCGAAAGCCCCCTTGGCCTTTTGGGCCGGGGGCTTTGGCATTGTCTATCCGATCGAGGCGCCCAAGGGAAGGGACTTTGACCGTCTCAGGCGTTATCCTGCCCGCCGCAAATTGGAGCAGCCCCCTTGGGCAGCCGGGCGAGGAACAGGTGGAGCGCCTCCGCGTCTTCGCCGGCATGACGCCGTGGGAGACGCTGAAACGCGGTACGCCATTGCGACGCCCTTCGTGTAAACGGCACTTTCGTGCAAACGGATTGAAAAGATTGAAAAACAACAAGACGAAACGATACGCGGCCATGTTGCTGACCGCGGCGATGCTGACGGTCGCGCCCGTGCGCGCCGAACCCTCGCCGGAAGTTCAGGCGCTTGCCGCAAAATCGTCTCGGACCAGTTCAAGACCATCATCAACTGCGAGCGATGCGATCTCCGGGAAGCGAATTTCGACGGGCAGTTTCTCCGCCTAGTCGCTTTCCAGGGGACGAACCTGACCGGCGCGCGGCTTCGCGGCGCGGAACTCACCGGTATCCATCTCAACCGCGCGAAACTCGACGGCGCTAATTTCAGCGGCGCCAACATGGCCGGCGCCGTACTGACCGGCGCCACGTTGAGAGGCGCCGACCTTTCAGGCGCGGATTTCACCCGAGCCGTGGGGCTCACCGACGAGCAGTTGTCCCGCGCCTGCGGAGACGACAAGACGATATTGCCGCCGGGCCTTTCCATTCCGGGCTGCAGCAAGAAGAACTGAAGACCTTCAGGCCACGAGCGGCGAGACGATGCACCGTTCGCGCGTCGCCGACTGCGGATCGGTGAAATAGCTTGCCGCGCGCACGATCATGTTGACCTCGCCCTCGTCGTCGATGAGGGGAAGTTCCAGCGACTCCATCGAGAGCCAGTGCCGCGCATGCCAGTCGA
>JAGUWA010000083.1 GCA_020062605.1 Parvibaculum sp.
AACGAGATGAGCGAGATTGACGCCGAGGTACTGCTCCGAGCCTATGCCTATGGCGTGTTTCCGATGGCGGAATCGCGCGACGATCCGCAGCTCTACTGGATCGATCCGGAAGCGCGGGGCATCCTGCCTCTCGACAAATTCCATGTTCCCAAGAGGCTGAGGCGCACGATCCGCCAGCAGCCTTTCGAGGTCCGGGTCGATACGGCTTTCCGCGAAACGATGCTCGGCTGCGCGGAAGCGTCGCCGAACCGCGACGGCACATGGATCAACGACCGCATCGTCGGGCTCTACTGCGATCTCCATTCAGCGGGGCGCGCGCATTCGGTCGAGTGCTGGCGGGAGGACCGGCTGGTGGGCGGGCTCTACGGTGTTTCGCTGGGCGCGGCTTTCTTCGGCGAGAGCATGTTCAGCCGTGCGACCGATGCGAGCAAAGTCGCGCTCGTCTATCTCGTGGCGCGGCTCATCCGGGGCGGCTACCGGCTGCTCGACACGCAGTTCGTGACGTCGCATCTCACGCAGTTCGGCGCGATGGAAATTTCGCGCGATGCATATCGCGCCCGGCTCTTCGAGGCGACGTCGCAAGAAGCCGACTTCTATTCGCTGCCGCTCGACGCGTCGCCGGAGGAGGTTTTGCAGTCCGTCACCCATACATCGTAGACGGGGTGCTCCAGCGCGTTGAGACCGGGGCTTTCGGCGAACATCCAGCCGGAGAAAACCGGCGCCGGATGGACTTCCGTCTGCGCGGCGGGATCTGCCGCCGTCGCACCCGTGCGCTCCAATTGACGGATTTCGACATAGGCGGCTGTGCGCGGCGTCTCCTCGGGCGGGTTCTTGTCGCAGGTACGCACCAGAACCTGCAGCGAGCCGAAGGTCGTCGGCTCGTTCACCTTCGCCTCGAAGCTCGTGACGCGCGCGGTGATCTTGTCGAGGCCGCTGAAAACGGCGACGGGATATGGACCGGCAAGCGCCGGGCTTGCGCCAAGCGCGAGGAGAGCGACGCCAAGAGCCGGGGGAATGAGGAAACGCATCGGCGTTCTCCGCGTTTCGCTATTTCTCGCCCGAGCCGCTATCCGACGCCGAAAAGACTGCCTGCCCGATCAGGCTCATGAGATCGACCGAGCCTTGCGTGAACATGATCTCACCGCCATCGGCAAGCGCGTCCTCGCTGCCGCCCGGCGTGACGGAAATATAGCTGCCGCCGAGAAGACCTTCGCTGGTGATCTTGGCGCTGCTGTCGTCCGGCAGCTTGACGCTGGGCGCGATGTCGAGCGTCACGACGGCCTGATAGGTCTCGGGATCGAGCGACTGGCGAACCACCGTGCCGATCTTGATGCCGGAGAGGCGCACATCGGCGCCGGTCGCGAGACCGTCGACGGAACTGAACGCCGCATTGACGCGGTAGCCGGCGGCGCTGCGCATGCCCGACGTCGTGTAACCGTAGAAGAGGAAAACGGCCGCGACGGCGACGACCAGAGTGCCGATCAGCGTTTCGACGAGATTGCTTTGCATGGACGTCCCCGGATGACCCTCGATGAAGTACTGCGCGACGCCCGGTTATTCGGGGCGCCAGGCCTTGTAGTCGCCAGTTGCCTGCGGCCGGTGGCTACCCTTGTGGAGGCTGCCCGCCGGACGATAGGCCTGCGGCGTGCCCGTGAGGTTCGGCATGTGCGGCTTCTGCCATTCGCGGGGCTGGTAGCTTTCCGCGTTGGGCGGCGTGTCCACCGTGTGATGAAGCCAGCCATGCCACTCCGGCGGGACGCAGGAGGCTTCGGCCACGCCGTTATAGATTACCCAGCGGCGCTGATAGCCGCCGATCGCCGCGCCGTCCTTCGACTCATAGTACCGGTTGCCCTGCCCGTCCTCGCCGACGAGGCGGCCCTTGCGCCAGGTGTAGAAGCGGGTGCCCATGGTCTGGCCCTGCCACCAGATGAAGATTTCCGAAAACAAACCCATGGAGATATCCCGTTGAAAGCGAGCGGCGCGTAGCCATCATAAACGCGAATCCGGCGCCGCGGGGGCCGAAAGCGGGCAGAATATGACATTGGGGAGAGGCCCGGTCCAGCTTTGAGGCGCGCCCCGGCGCGGCTATTCGAGGGCCCAGGTCGTCTGCCCGGCAACGCGCTTGCGGCGCAGCCCCTCGCGCTCATGGATCAGCATGGACTGGCGGTAGATGCCGCCTGCCCGCTCGAACTCGCGGTCGTCGGCGAGAACCCACTGGATGCGGTGGAGAAGGCTGGCTGGCGTTACCGGCTTCACGAGGAGGTGGGTGGCGCCGATCTCGAAGGCCTCGGACAGGAGGGCGCGGGAGGCATGGCCCGTCAGAACGATGATCGGCGTGAAGCAGACCGGTTCGTTGCCCACGGCGCGGATGCGGGTGATGAAGTCGCGGCCGTTCATCGGCTGCATTTCCCAGTCGGTGATGATGAGGTCGACGTCGTGAAGTTGCAGCTCGACCAGGCCGTCCGTGCCGTCGCGCGCCTGAAGAATGTCGGTGATGCCGAATGTGTGGAGCATGGTCCGCAACAACAGCCTCATGCTGCCATTGTCCTCGACCATCAGGATTTTCAGCGACTTCAGCTCCTTGCCGAACGCTGTACTCACCTCGCCCACACCGCTTCTCCACCTATTCTGGGTTTCGAGCCTTCTGCATTGGTATCAGACCGGAGGTTTCCGGACTGTTAACTTCTCGATTCGGGGACCCACCCCACCGCATCTCGTGTCAGCGATGCCTGCTACGCCTACATCTTGCGTCTTTGGCTTGACGCCCCCCGCCCATGGTCCCTAGGATTTGGTTTCCCTCAGGGGAGAGGCACGAGAAACAGCGGGCACCATAAAAAGCAACGCCTGGCGACGAAAAACCTAATGGAGTCAAGCACTTAAAGCGAGACTCCAGGACGGTTCGGCGCGACGGCGAATTGCGCCCGGAACCCAAGCCGGAGCACCGGCGAGGCTGCTTCTCACCTCCCCTCCCGAGGCACCAATTGCATACCGAAAGCCGGGGGCCAGATGCGTATCCAGCGTTGCTTCACCGTCGAGGGCCAGTCGCCTTACGAGGGCATCGAGTTCAGGACGACAGCGAGCGAAATCCGCAATCCGGATGGCTCGGTCGTGTTCAACCTGCAGGACATTCAGGTACCCGCGGAATGGAGCCAGGTGGCGTGCGACGTGCTGGCCCAGAAATATTTCCGCAAGGCGGGCGTGGCCGCCGTGCTGAAGGCGGTGCCGGAAGAGGGCGTGCCGGAATTCCTGTGGCGGCACGAGCCCGACCACGATGCGCTGGAAGCGCTACGGACGGAGGACCGCTTCGGCCCCGAACGCGACGCGCGTCAGGTTTTCGACCGGATGGCCGGCACCTGGACCTATTGGGGCTGGAAAGGCGGCTATTTCGACTCGGAAGCCGACGCACGCGCCTTTTTCGACGAGCAGCGCTTCATGCTGGCGGCGCAGATCGCGGCGCCCAATTCCCCGCAATGGTTCAACACCGGCCTCCACTGGGCCTATGGCATCGATGGGCCCGCGCAGGGCCACTGGCGCACCGACCCGGCGACCGGCGAAACGGCGCGCACCTCGACGGCCTATGAATATCCGCAGCCCCATGCCTGCTTCATCCAGAGCGTGAACGACGATCTCGTGAACGAGAACGGCATCATGGATCTCTGGGTGCGCGAGGCGCGGCTGTTCAAATACGGCTCGGGCACCGGCTCGAACTTCTCGGACCTGCGCGGCGAGAACGAAGCGCTGTCCGGCGGCGGCAAATCCTCCGGCCTCATGAGCTTCCTCAAGATCGGCGACCGCGCCGCCGGCGCGATCAAATCCGGCGGCACGACGCGCCGCGCCGCGAAAATGGTTATCGTCGATATCGACCATCCCGATATCGAGGACTTCATCAACTGGAAGGTGACCGAGGAGCAGAAGGTTGCCGCGCTCGTCACCGGCTCGAAGATCAACCAGAAGCATCTCAACGCCATCATGCGCGCCTGCGTGAACTGCGAAGGCGCGGAGGGCGATTGCTTCGATCCGAAGAAGAACCCGGCGCTGAAGCGCGAAGTACTGGCCGCGCGCAAGGCGCATGTGCCGGAAAACTATGTCCAGCGCGTGATCCAGTTCGCAAAGCAGGGCTACACGGAGATCGACTTCCGCGTCTACGACACGGACTGGGACTCGGAAGCCTACCTCACCGTCTCGGGCCAGAACTCCAACAATACCGTGCGCGTGACGGACGACTTCCTGCGCGCCGTGGAACAAGACGAGGAGTGGTCGCTCAAGAGCCGCCTCACCGGCAAGACGACGAAGCGGCTGCCGGCGCGCGAGCTCTGGGACCAGGTCGGCCACGCCGCATGGGCGAGCGCCGACCCCGGCATCCAGTATCACACGACGATCAACGACTGGCACACCTGCCCGGCTTCGGGGCCGATCCGCGCCAGCAATCCGTGCTCGGAATACATGTTCCTCGACGACACGGCCTGCAACCTCGCCTCGCTGAACCTGCTGCAGTTCCGTGAAACGGACGGGCGTTTCGATGTCGAGGCATTCGAACATGCGGTGAAACTCTGGACCATCGTGCTCGAAATTTCGGTGCTGATGGCGCAGTTTCCCAGCCGCGAAATCGCGGAGCGCAGCTTCCGCTTCCGCACGCTCGGCCTCGGCTTCGCGAATATCGGCGGGCTGCTGATGTCCTGCGGCCTCGGCTACGACAGTCGCGAGGCGCGGGCGCTTGCCGGCGCGATCAGCGCCATCATGACGGGCGTCTCCTATGCGACCTCCGCGCAAATGGCGAAGGAGCTCGGCGCCTTCCCCGGCTTTGAAGAAAACCGCGAACACATGCTCCGCGTGATGCGCAACCATGCGCGCGCCGCGCACGGGCTCAATGGCGGCTACGAAGAAGTGAGCGTTTATCCCGTGCCGCTCGACGCGGCCTCCTGCCCGCAAGCCGACCTCGTCGACCATGCCCGCGCGTCCTGGGACCTCGCTGTCGCGATGGGCGAGCGTTACGGCTACCGCAATGCGCAGTCGACCGTCATCGCGCCGACGGGCACGATCGGCCTCGTCATGGATTGCGACACGACGGGCATCGAACCCGACTTCGCGCTGGTGAAGTTCAAGAAGCTCGCAGGCGGCGGCTATTTCAAGATCATCAACCGCGCGGTGCCGCAGGCGCTGCGCACGCTTGGCTACAGCGATGCGGCGATCGAGACGATCGTGAACTATGCCGTCGGTCACGGCACGCTAGCCAACGCGCCGGGCGTGAACCACGAGCGGCTGATGGAACGCGGCTTCACGCCTGAGAAGATCGCCGCCGTGGAAAAGGCGCTGGCGACCGCTTTCGACATCCGCTTCGCCTTCAACAAGTGGCAGATCGGCGAAGAGTTCTGCACCGGCGCTCTCGGTCTCGACGCCGATGCCATGGACGATCTCGATTTCGACATGCTGGCGGCGCTCGGCTTCACACGCCAGGAAATCGAGGCGGCGAACCTCCATGTCTGCGGCGCGATGACGCTGGAAGGCGCGCCGGGCCTCAAGGACGAGCACCTGCCCGTCTTCGACTGCGCGAACCCCTGCGGACGCATCGGCAAGCGCTATCTCTCGGTCGAGAGCCATATCCGCATGATGGCGGCGGCGCAGCCCTTCATCTCGGGCGCGATCTCGAAGACGATCAACATGCCGAACAGCGCGAGCGTCGAGCATTGCAAGGAGAGCTACATGCTTTCCTGGAAGCTCGGCCTCAAGGCGAATGCGCTCTACCGCGACGGTTCGAAACTGTCGCAGCCGCTGAATTCGCAACTTCTCGACGACGACATCGAGGAGGACGAGGAGGAGAGCGCCGTCGAAACGCTGATGGCGCAGCCCGCGCAGGAGCGTGCCCGCATCGTGGCGGAACGCGCGGCGATGGAACTCGCCGAGCGCGCGGTCTCGTCGGAGAAGACGCGCGACCGCCTGCCCGACCGGCGCAAGGGCTATACGCAGAAGGCGCTTGTCGGCGGGCACAAGGTCTATCTGCGCACCGGCGAATATGACGACGGCAAGATCGGCGAGATCTTCATCGACATGCACAAGGAAGGCGCGGCCTTCCGCTCGCTGATGAACAACTTCGCCATCGCCGTGTCGCTCGGCCTGCAATATGGCGTGCCGCTCGAGGAATATGTGGAGGCCTTCACCTTCACGCGCTTCGAGCCGGCGGGCCTCGTGCAGGGCAACGACCGGATCAAGAATGCGACATCGATCCTCGACTATGTGTTCCGCGAGCTTGCCGTTTCCTATCTCGACCGCTCCGACCTCGGCCATGTCGATCCGAAGGAACTCGCTTTCGACGCGATGGGCGACGGCGCGGACGAAGGCAAGGCGCCTGCCCTCCCCGCCTCCGCCGTGGTGAGCCCCGGCTACACGCGCAACGCGCAGATGGGCAACCTCTATCT
>JAGUWA010000065.1 GCA_020062605.1 Parvibaculum sp.
GGGAGTGAAAGGCGAGGGCCGCATCGTCTGCGCCTGCATGGGCGTTCGCTCCGGCGCGATTCTCGCTGCCATCGCCGATGGCGCGCGCGATGCCGCTGCTGCCGGCGAAAAAACTGGCGCGGGCACGAATTGTGGCTCCTGCCGTGCGGAAATCCGTGGCCTGATCGAAAAACTGGAGAGGATTGAAGCGGCGTGACGGGAAGCCCTCGCGAAAAAGGGGGGAGTTGACAAAAGTGTAATGTAATATACATTACATAAATGCCGTCCCGGTCGTGGCTCCCCCGCCATGTATGCGCATCTCCCCACCTCCTCTGCGCACCGGGACGGTTACATTTCGTGAGTACCGACAGGAGCCAAGATGCGTGGCGCAGTGGTTGTGAGGTTCGCGGCTTTCCTTTTGGCTGCGGCGGTTCTGAGTGGGTGCGGCGACGGCGAAGAGCAAGGCGGTCCACCGCCGGCGGAAGTCAGCGTCGTGACGGTGAAGCCAGAGCGGCTGGAAGTGACGACGGAGCTTTCCGGACGCACATCGGCCTATCGCGTGGCGGAGATCCGTCCCCAGGTGAACGGCATCGTCCAGAAGCGTCTTTTCGAAGAGGGCGCAAGGGTCGAGGAAGGGCAGCAACTCTACCAGATCGACCCGGCGCTCTATCAGGCGAACTTCGACGCGGCGAAGGCCGCGCTGGCCAAAGCAGCGGCGAATGAAAAGGCCGAAAGGGCCCGCGCGGCGCGATACAAGGAACTTGTCGCCGTGAATGCGGTGAGCAAGCAGGACTACGACGACGTCATGGCCGCGCTCGCGCAGAGCTCGGCGGATGTCGCCACCGCGAAGGCCAATCTCGATACCGCCGAAACCAATCTTGCCTACACGAAAGTCTTTGCTCCGATTTCCGGCATCATTGGCCGCTCCTCGGTGACGGAAGGAGCGCTGGTCACGGCAAATCAGGCGACGGAACTCGCCACCGTGACGCAGCTCGATCCCATCTATGTCGATCTCACGCAATCGGCCACGGACATGCTCAGGATGAAACGGGCGATGGCCGAGGGCCGTATCCAGGGCGCGAAGGATGGCAAGGCGCCCGTGACGCTGAAGCTCGAGGGCAGCGAAGAGCAATATGGCGGTACCGGCGAGCTCCAGTTCTTCGGCGTCACCGTCGCGCCGGACACGAGCATGGTTCAGTTGCGCGCGATCTTCCCCAACCCCGATGCTGAGCTTCTGCCCGGTCTTTTCGTGAGGGCCATCGTGAAGCAGGGCGTGCTCGAGAACGCAATCCTCATTCCACAGCAGGGCGTATCGCGAACGCCGGATGGAAAGGCGCAGGTCTGGCTCGTCGGTGAGGACGGCAAGGCGATGCGGAAATCCGTCACCGCGGTGCGTGCTATCGGCGACAAGTGGCTCATAACCGAAGGTCTTGAGGCAGGCGACCGTGTCGTGGTCGCGGGCGTGCAGAAGCTGCAGCCGGGCATCGAAGTCCATGCGGTTGAAGCCGGTGAAGACGCGCAACAACCCGCTGGCGCACCGCAGCAGCAGGGCGGAAAGCCCTGAGGCACAGGCGGCAGAAGCGCGGTTAAGGTTCAATGAGGCGTTAGTTCAACATGGCGAATTTCTTTATCGACCGTCCCGTCTTCGCCTGGGTTATTGCCATCGTCATCATGCTGGCGGGCACTCTTTCGATCATGCAGTTGCCGATCGAGCAGTATCCGCCGATCGCGCCGGCCTCTGTAACCGTCACCGGAACCTATCCGGGCGCATCCGCGCGAACGGTGGAAAACACCGTGACGCAGGTCATCGAGCAGAAGATGAATGGCATCGATTATCTGCGTTACATGTCGTCGACCAGCGACTCGTCCGGTACAGGCACGGTGACCCTCACATTCGAACCCGAGGCCGACCCGGATATTGCCCAGGTACAGGTGCAGAACAAGCTGCAGTCGGCTCTGCCTCTGTTGCCGCAGGAAGTGCAGCAGCAGGGTGTGACGGTCGCGAAGTCGGCCAGAAACTTCCTCATGGTTATCGCGTTCATTTCGACGGACGGCCAGATCGCCGAAACCGAGATCGCCGACTACGTCGCGTCGCATATTCAGGACCCGATAAGTCGCGTAAGCGGCGTGGGCGAGATTCAGCTTTTCGGGCCGCAGCACGCAATGCGCATCTGGATCGATCCGCAAAAACTGCAGAGCTACGGAATAACGGTATCGGATATCACCACGGCGATAACGGCTCAGAACGCAGAAGTGTCGGCAGGACAGCTCGGCGCCCGCCCGGCAGTGGAAGGCCAGCAGCTGAACGCCACTGTTACGGCGCAGACACGCCTTGAAACGCCGGCTCAGTTTGAAAACATTCTGCTCCGCGTCAACGAGGATGGGTCGCAGGTGCGCCTCAAGGATGTGGCGCGTGTTGAGCTTGGATCCGAAAACTATCAGACGATCGGACGTTATAACGGCGATCCGGCGTCGGGCATTGCCATCCGGCTCGCATCCGGGGCGAACGCACTCGACACGGCGGAGGCGGTTCGCGCGAAGATTGCCGAACTCGAACCCTTCTTTCCAGAGGGGTTGAAGGCAGTCGTCCCCTACGACACGACTCCCTTCGTTCGCCTCTCGATCAATGAAGTGATCAAGACGCTCGCGGAAGCGATCGTGCTCGTCATTCTCGTGATGTATCTGTTCCTCCAGAACGTCCGGGCGACGTTCATCCCCGCCATCGCCGTCCCCGTCGTTCTTCTCGGTACATTCGGAATTCTCGCGGCGTTCGGTTTCACGATCAACACGCTCACCATGTTCGGCATGGTGCTGGCGATCGGCCTCCTCGTGGACGACGCGATCGTGGTGGTGGAAAACGTCGAGCGCGTCATGAGCGAGGAGGGATTGTCGCCGCGGGAAGCGACCAGAAAGTCGATGGGCCAGATCACCGGGGCGCTCGTCGGCATCGGCCTGGTACTGAGCGCCGTTCTCATTCCGATGGCCTTCTTTTCCGGCTCGACAGGTGCGATCTATCGGCAATTCTCGCTGACCATCGTATCGGCCATGGCGCTGTCGGTGATCGTCGCACTGGTTCTGACGCCGGCACTCTGTGCCACGATCCTGAAACCGGTGAAGAACCACGGCGAGGAGAAACGAGGTTTCTTCGGCTGGTTCAACCGCATGTTCGACCGGGGCGGACGCTCATACGATACGGGCGTGCGCCGCTTTCTCGCTGGCCCGGTACGTTACATGGCCATCTATGCCGTCATCGTCCTCGTTCTCGGCGCACTGTTCCTGCGGCTTCCGACGTCCTTTCTGCCCGATGAGGACCAGGGCTTCATGATGACTCTGGTGACGACGCCGGCTGGAGCGTCGGCGGAGCGTACACGCGAGTCCATGAAGCTCGTCGAAGACTACTTCCTGAATCAGGAAAAGGATTCCGTACAGGGACTTTTCACGGTGGTGGGATTCAACTTTGCCGGTGCCGGTCAGAATTCGGCAATGGCATTCATCAACCTGAAGCCCTTCGATGAGCGCGGAACCGACGCAACAAGCGCCTTCAGCGTCGCGCAGCGTGCCATGGCATACTTCAGCACCCTGAAGGATGCGATGGCGTTCGCCATCATTCCACCAGCGATAACGGAACTGGGCACGGCTTCGGGATTCGACATGCAGCTCATCGACCGCGCTGGAATCGGTCACGAGAAACTTATGCAGGCGCGCAACCAGCTTCTCGGACTTGCCGCGCAAAATCCGAAGCTTGTAGGTGTGCGGCCGAACGGGCTGGACGATACGCCCGAGTTCCGCATCGATGTGGACCAGGAGAAGGCCTCGGCACTCGGCCTGGCGCTTTCCGATATCAACAACACGCTGTCGGCTGCCTGGGGATCGAGCTACGTGAACGACTTCATCGACCAGGGACGCGTCAAGAAGGTCTATCTTCAGGCCGACGCTCCTTTCCGGATGTTGCCGGAAGACGTCTACAAGCTGCATGTGCGCAACGCAAACGGCGAGATGGTGCCTTTTTCTGCCTTCGCCACCACCCACTGGACATATGGATCGCCGCGGCTCGAACGCTTCAATGGCTCCTCCTCGCGTCAGATACAGGGTTCGGCGGCGCCCGGTGTAAGTTCCGGCGATGCCATGGCCGAGATGGAAAAGTTGATGGCGCAATTGCCGGAAGGCGTCGGCTATGAGTGGACGGGGTTGTCCTACGAAGAGCGGCAGGCGGGCGCGCAGGCGCCCGCGCTCTATGCGCTTTCGCTTCTGTTCGTGTTCCTCTGCCTGGCCGCGCTCTACGAGAGCTGGTCTATCCCGGTGTCGGTGATGCTCGTCGTACCTCTCGGTGTTCTCGGTGCTGTGCTTGCTGCGACCGTGACCGGGCTCTCGAACGACGTCTACTTTCAGGTCGGACTGCTTGTCACGATCGGTCTCGCCGCGAAGAACGCCATCCTGATCGTCGAATTCGCGAAATCTCTCTACGAAGAGGGAGAAAGTCTGATGGAAGCAACGATGCGTGCGGCCCGGTTGCGCCTCCGGCCGATCATCATGACCTCGCTTGCCTTCACGCTTGGTGTGCTGCCGTTGGCAATCGCCTCGGGACCCGGATCGGGCAGTCAGAATGCCATTGGCATCGGTGTCATGGGCGGCATGATCTCAGCGACGGTTCTTGCCATCTTCTTCGTGCCGCTTTTCTTCGTCGTGGTACAGCGATTCTTCCCGAAGCGGGCTGTCGCGGCACCCATGTCCGAAACGGAAACCGACCGATGACCAGGTTCCTTCCATCTGTTGCCCTTTCATGCATTCTCCTCAGCGGCTGCACCCTGGCGCCGGACTACGAGCGACCGGCCGCGCCTGTGCCGCTCAACTGGCCTGCGGGAGCCGCCTATGGAGATGCGGAAGCCGCCGCGAAGAGCGGCGTCGAGGTCGCGGACCTTGGCTGGCGGGACTTTTTTCTGTCGGACACGATGCGCAGTTTGATCGCACAAGCCTTGGCGAACAATCGCGACCTGCGCGAGGCTGTGCTTAATGTCGAAGAGGCACGCGCACTTTATCGCGTACAGCGCGCCGATCTGCTGCCGAGCATCAGCGGCGACGCGACCATGGCGCGTGAGCGTGTGCCAGGCGACTTGTCGGGCACCGGGCAGGCGCAAACCGGCACGAGCTATGGTGTGCAGGCGAACGTTGCCGCATACGAGCTCGATCTCTTCGGCCGCGTGCGCAGTCTTAACGAGCAGGCCCTGCAGGAGTATTTCGCGACAGACGAGGCGCGCCGTGCCGCGCAGATATCCCTTATCTCGGAAGTCGCCAACGCATATCTGACGCTCAAGGCCGATCAGCGATTGCTGAAGCTCACCGAGGAAACGCTGGTGGCGCAGGAGCGCTCCTTCGACCTCGTGAAGATGAGCTATGAGCGCGGCATATCTTCGAAGCTCGATCTCGCACAGGCGCAAACCGCCGTCGAGACGGCACGGGTGAACCGTTTCGCCTACATTCGCCAGGTCGCGCAGGACCGTAACGCCTTGACGCTTCTTGTCGGCGCGCCTGTCGACGATGCGATGCTGGACGACGCGCAGGACATCGGGCGTTTCGTCGCGGACCTGCCACCGGGACTTCCGTCGGACCTGCTGGCGAACCGGCCCGACATAAGGCAGGCCGAGCACTCGCTGCGTGGTGCCAACGCGAATATCGGAGCCGCGCGGGCGGCCTTCTTTCCCAGTATCACATTGACCGCTGCGGGCGGCACGACGAGCCGTTCGCTGTCGGGCCTGTTCGATCCCGGTTCCGGCGCCTGGAGCTTCATGCCCCAGATCAGCATTCCGATTTTCGAAGGCGGACGGAACCTCGCCAATCTCGAAGTGGCGAAGATCCGGAAGGACATCAATATCGCCCTTTACGAAAAGAGCATTCAGACGGCCTTCCGCGAGGTGGCGGATGCTCTGGCGGGACAGGGCACCTATGGCAACCAGGTGGATGCGCAGAGTGCACTGGTGGAGGCGACTGCGGAGAGCTACACGCTTGCGGAGCGCAGATATCGCAGCGGAATCGACAGCTATCTCACCGTTCTCGATGCGCAACGCTCCCTTTATGCAGCGGAGCAGGAGTTTATTCGCACCCGGCTTGCGCAAGTGAGCAATACGGTCACTCTGTACAAGGTTCTGGGCGGCGGCGGCCTCGAACGAAGCGCAGACCGGGGGGGCTTGACGACTTCGGCCGCCGAAAACGGGGGGTGAGAACGGTGATACAGCGACGGAGGAACAAGGAGCCGACGCGCCGGGAGAAGAGACGACTGGCAATTCTAGATGCCGCGCGCGAGATTTTCCTGCAGCAAGGCTATGGGGCTACCAGCCTCCACGACATCGTCAGCGTATCGGGCGGATCGCTCGCAACGCTTTACGGCCTTTTTGGCGGAAAGGCCGGCCTCTTTCGCGAGACGATCGAGCAGGAGTGCCAGAACTTCTTCGGCGTGCTCGACTCGGAAGATATAGACGAGCAGCCGCTCCGCGAGGCGCTGCGCATTGTTGCCAGGCAGTTTTTCGACGGCGTGATCCAGCAGCCGAAAATGTCGCTGCTCCGCGTCGTCGTTGCCGAGGCGCCGCAATTCCCGGAAGTCGGCGCCACCTTCTATAGTGCAGGCCCGGAAAGGGGCCGCGAAATGGTCTCGACCTACCTCGAGAAACAGTCGCGACGCGGCCTGCTCCAGGTCGACGATCCGGTGCGCGCGGCAGACGTCTTCATCTCGCTTGTCATTGGAGAGTATCAGATGAAGGTACTTTGCGGCGAAGAAGTGAAACTTGCACCGGAAGAAGTGGATCGACATCTCGACTGGGTGCTGGATGCGTTCCTGAAGATTTACAGCCATGAACGTCTGGATCCGGCGATGCAGGTGACCGGCGCTTGCGGTGTCTGAGCGTAACCGGGACCATTTTGTTCAATCCAGCATGATCGCGTCCGTGCAGTCGCTTGCATAGCGCAGGTGTCTGCGGTCACATGACCCGGGCCCGGCGCAGGAGCCTCAGAATATCCTTCCGGCTTCCGGCCATGGCCGTGCCGGTTCGTTTCAGGGCGTTGGCGATGGCGCCCTCGCTGATGCTCAGGTTCCAGATTTCCTTGAACAAGCGCGACAGGCGGCCATAGGCGATGGCGTGATGGTGATGCAGGTAAGCGGCGAAGGCATGCAGCCTCGGCCCAAAGGGCGTGCCCGGCTCCATCCCCTCCGGCGGCGTGCCTCGCGCCTTGCGCCCGCAGCCCGGACAGCGGCAGGCGAAGATCCGCACCCGTGTCGTGCGCGCCGTCACCGGCGGAATATCGACATGGTCATATTCATGCGCCAGCTTCTGGCCGTCCGGCTCCAAGGCATGCGCGCAATGAGGGCAGGCCTCGGCCTTGCAGTCCACCTCCTCGTCCGGGTTCTCCGCCAGACGCCGCGTCACACCCTTGCGGCCCTTGCGGCGCTTCTTGCCTCCCGGTTCAGGCCGGTTCGCCTTCTGCCCTTTCGACGGCGGAACGCTGGAGTTGTCCGGCGTCTTCGGCGGCTCTTCCAGCTTCGCCAGGCGTTCCTTCAGCTGAGCGTTCTCCGCTTCCAGCGCCTCGATCCGCGCAAGCAGCGACACCAGCAGGTCGATCAGGGCCGGTTTGTCCAGCGACTCAAGCTCTTGGCGATTCATGAAGAGCTTGAATCAAGCCCGCACCTCCGCGTCAACCCCCTCCCGACCACTCACACCGGGGGAGGTGAGCAGTTACCAAACTTGCTTGTCCTGGCCCAGCGTTCGCGCAACCGCCTCATCCACCGAGAACAGGCCGCCGCCTTTCGACACGAGGTAAAGCAGCATTGCCGCCCATGTCATGTGAACGACATAGGCCTCGGGGTAGACGAAAATCTGGATGACCGCCGTCATGACGAGAAGGGCAAGCGCGCTCAATCGCGTGGCAAGGCCCACCAGAACGAGAACGGAAAAGACGTGTTCGGCATACGTCGCCATATAGGCGGCCCAGGCAGATGGAATGACGGGCAAGGCGTACTCATTTTCGAAAAGGTAAAATGTGCTGCTCTTCAGCGTCATGAAACCATCGACCTTGGTGCGCGCGGACAGGAAGAAAACGAAGAACACCGCTACTCGCATCAATGAGGCGTAAGTCCAGTCGGGAATGCGCGCGAGAATGGAATTTACCTGGAGAATAAGACGGCTGGCCTGTTGAAAGAGCTCGCCCATTTTGAGCCTCCGTGATGAATAGTGAATTTGCCGGGACGCCCGGAGATTTCGGTCCAGCGGCCCCGGTCACCGGGTTCGGCGCGAGGGCGGATGTGCTTGGCGGCGGGGACCCGGCTCCCGCGACTGCCGGAACCGGGTCGAGCTTCCGCGATACGCGTTACGACGGAAGCTGCGTGTCCTTCGCTTCGAGGCTGCCATTGCCATGCGGTGTCTCGATGCTGGTGCAGGTGCCGGCCGGTACGAGGCTCCAGGCGTTGCCCTGATAATCGAGCGTGGATGTGCCCGCGCAAGTCGTGCCGGGGCCCGCCGCACAGTCGTTCTTGCCGGCCAGCGCGACGCCGTAGCATTTTTCCATTGACGCGTCTTCGGCCTGAGCCGGAGCAGAGAAACTCGCAAGCGTGAGTGCCGTTGCAATGGCGCCGGCCGCGGCGAGCGAGTTGGTGAGGGTGACTTTCGACATATTATTAAGTCTCCGATCTGACTTTGATGATTGGGATTGACGCCACAAGACAATGCGACCATCGGGAACCGGGTAGAGGGGGTCCGTAGCTCACGAGGATGAAGGTGACCGATACGGGAGGCTTTGGAAAATCACTTGGCTTCACGATATTCAACGCCGCATGCACGAGCGATCACAGCGGCGTGATTGCGAGCACCGAATCCGGTTTGCGTTCGAGCCGATGGTGATCCCGGTGATCCACGCAATTGTCCACGGTATGAGGTTATCGAATGACGGCGTTGGAACTGACGGGCGAAAGCCAATGTGAGCGGCGTTTCGAGTCTCCGTCGACATCACACCTCGGTGTTTCGGGGGTGCTCCGGCCAAAGCGGCGTTCCATCTCGATCGCCGGCGACCGTCTCCTTACAAGGATGGACGGTTTCGGCGATACGCCGTCCGTTGAGGCGGACCTGAATGCGTCGTTTGCCGGGAAGACGTTATCCATTGGTCGCCGTCGATCCCGAAATTTTTCGTGTGCACTGCAGACGCATCGGGAGGTACAACAGCGTAAATTAGACTGGTTGCACATTCCCGGGGTTCCGTTAAGCTATTGAATACGCTGAAAAATAAAATCGCCATCGCGCCCATGATGGACTGGACGGACCGGCATGACCGGTTCTTCCTGCGTCTCATCACGCGCCGCGCGCTTCTCTATACGGAGATGGTGACGACCGGCGCCGTGCTGCATGGGGATCGCGCGCGCCTGCTCGGCTTCGATGCGTCGGAACATCCGGTCGCCGTGCAGCTAGGCGGCTCCGAGCCCGCCGATCTTGCGGACCATGTCCTGATATTCCATGAATACGGAACCGAAGAGCTGGGCCGAGGATCCGAGTATGACTACAAAGACGGTAGAGAAACCGAGGATGAACATGAGGGAGTTAGCCAGGATGACCTTTTTAAGGTCCTTGTCGCTCTCGCCTGTAAGGTCCTCGAAAGAAATACCAGTGACGAATGATATGTAAGAAGGCACGAGCGGTAGAACGCAGGGGGAGATGAAGGAAAGTATGCCCCCGAAAAAAGCCAGCGGTA
>JAGUWA010000081.1 GCA_020062605.1 Parvibaculum sp.
CGCGCCCCACAGCAACGAAAGTGCCCGAATAGGCCATGCCCGCGCGGTCGCCCAGCGAGGCGTCCGCGCTCACCGGCCCCGTTCCCTTGTCCACCGGCACGGACTCGCCCGTCAGCGCCGCCTCGTCGATCTTCAGATTGCTCGTATTCACCAGACGGAGATCGGCGGTCACGCGGTCCCCCGCTTCAAGCACCACGAGGTCCCCCGGCACCACACTCTCCGCCGCGACGGTCAGCCGCCTTCCGCCGCGCATCACCGAGGCGTGCGGATCGATCATGCCGCGAATCGCGTCGAGGGCCTTTTCCGCGCGGCCCTCCTGCACGAAGCCGATCGCCGCATTCGCGATCACCACGAGCCCGATCACGATGGCATCCGTTACATGTCCGATGGCCGCCGCGAGACCGCCCGCCGCGATCAGCACATAAATGAGAAGATTGTGAAACTGGAGAAGAAACCGGACGAGCGGCCCGCGCTGCTTGCCTCTCGGCAGCCGGTTCGGTCCATGAGCGGCGAGACGGCGTTCCGCCTCATCCTCGGTGAGCCCGCCCTCCGGCGTGCCGAACGCGCCGAACGTCTCGCTTGCGTCCATCGCATGCCAGGCGCGTTCGATCTGCTTTTCGCCCGGCTGCTCTACCGCTGATGTCACCGCAACCCCGCTCCGCTACAAGATGATTCATTATAGCGGATTCTTCGTGGCAAATGCCTGATGGATTGCTTCGGCCTTTCAGGCCTCGCAGTGACGTGGAGAGGTAGTCTTCATATCCAACCTCGTCATTGCGAGGAGCGGCGAAGCCGCGACGCGGCAATCCAGAGCCGCTTGTTCCGTGCTATCGCTTGCCCTTGCGCAGAGTCGAAATAGCCCCTCATCTCAACAACACGCCCGCTTGCGCTCCGGGTCATGCACCTGAGGCCGGAAGAACATCCCGAGCTGCAGGCTCTCGGCGATACGCGCCGCCTTCTCAACGAAGCGCTCCGCCGTCTCCGGCGCGCAGATCTCTTCCGCCGTCGCGCGGAAGAGCACGAGCCAGCAGTCGAAATGTTTGGGCGTCACGGTCTTGAGTTTCAGATGCGCGCGCATCGGCTGCCCCTTGTAGCGGCCGGTCGTCAGCATCACGCTCGACCAGAAATCGCACATCTTCAGGAGATGCGGCTCCCAGTCCTCGCCGATTGCCTTGTCGAAGATCGGCCCCAGCACCGCGTCCTCTCGAATGCGCGCATAAAAGGTCCGCACCAGCCGCTCGATCTCGGCTTCGTTCGTCACGCTGTCCGCAGCGTAGGGTTCTGCGTGCGGGCGGCCCTCGTAGTTTCCCGGATTGTTCAACCTTGCTGCCTCTTTTAACATGTATCTAAAATACATATTTATCGTCGGACACCGCCCGCCTAAAGGCAATATCCGATGCCCCTTCCGCCATGCGGCATTTCGCCTGCCTCGATGGGGCCCTCAAGGAACCGACATGCGCCTGACGCTCCACACGGACTACGCGCTTCGCCTTCTCATGCACCTCGCGCTCGCGCCGGACAAGCGCGTCACCATCGCCGAGGTTTCGGATGCATTCGCCATTTCACGCAACCATCTGACAAAGGTCGCGCATGAATTGGGGAAGGCGGGCTTCGTGGAAACGCTGCGCGGGCGCGGCGGCGGCCTTCGCCTCGCCCGTCCCGCGGAGGAAATCGTCATCGGCGATGTCGTCCGCGCCATGGAAGAGGATTTCAGGATCGTCGAGTGTTTCGACCGCGACACGAATGACTGCTGCATCGCGCCTGCCTGCCGGCTGAAGCGCCTTCTGAAGGAAGCCCTCGACGCCTGGCTCGTAGTCCTCGACGACGCAACGCTTGGCGACCTCGTCGCGAACCCCCGCCCCCTCCGCCGTCTGCTCGCACTCACAGGCTGAGCCTTGATGGCAGTTCAGAAGCGGCCGGTTGAGGCGTGGCCATCGGGATCACCCTCCCACAGGGGGAGGGTCGAAATTTGTGAGCGTAGCGAAACAAATTTCGGGGAGGGGTAAACCTCTACCCGAACGCGAACCCGGAATGCGGCCTCAGCGCCTCACGCTCGCGCCGTGCTTCGCGGCGTTCCTCGGCGGCTTCGCGCCGATCCGGCTTGTCCCCGCCCTTCAGCGACTCGCGTCCTTCGGGAATCGGATCGAGCGACGACAGCAGTTCCACCACCCCGGGGGTAAGTTTGAGCGGCGTCCGGCCGTAACTTGTCCCCGAAACGCCGGAACCGCCGCCACCCGAAACCGGGGACAACAGGGCCGCGCCGCGCGTCGCATATCCATGGCGGATATCCCCGCTCGCGAGATCGGCCGGCGCGCCGGAACGTTCCGTGACATTTCGATGACGTTTCGATGACAGTCGGGCTTTATCGGCGAGTTCGGCGATCCGCGTCGCGTCCGTCCCCTCATGTTTCGCAACGAGGTTCGCATGCACCTCCGCCGCGCTCCGGGGGGTGCCGTCCTTGGCATAGAAGATGGAACGGTTCGCCGCCGCAGCCGCCGGAAAAAGCATGTCCGCACGGGCATTTGGCGTCTCTTCCGAGGCCTCGATCAGTTTCGCCGCCCCGCCCGCACCCAGGAAGTGCGCGATGTAGAGTTCGCCCTCGCTCGCGCTCCGTCCGATCCGGCTCTCCAGGATGTCGGCGCTATCTCGCGTATAGGCGCCCGCCATCAGCGCCGAAACATGCGGATCTTCGCGCAGGGCAAGAATTTCCGCCCTTTGGGCAGCATTTGCCACTGTGTAGCGGCCCTTGGCTGTCTGCGTAATGGCCTCCGCCTGAGCCCCGAGACCGAGTTCCGCCCCGTGCTTTTTCAGCGTGCCGAGCCAGCTCTGCTCGGTGAACTGGAAAAGTCCGAGCGCACTTGAAGTCGTTGATTTTGCTTCGTAATCGAGGCTCGACTCGCGCATCGCCGTCTTCAGAAGATAGTCGAAATCCGTGCCCGTGCGGACGCTCGCGGACTTCAGCGCGGTCGCGATCGTGGGTTGCAGGGCAATGGTTTCGACAAGGCTCATGGGGCCGCTTCCTTCCTTCTCTGCGCGGAAGGTCGCAAGCGCCGTGCCAGACAAATTGCCGTTCCATCTGGCGGAAATCTTGTGTTTTTCACAAGCATTCCCGCGCCGTCGCGCTAAGGTGCCGCTAAAGCGCGGAGCAAAGCTTCGCAAAGAGGGAGGGAGCATGTCCGAAGTTGAAGTGGCCGCGGAGGTCGAGGAGGAACTTCACCATCCGCATCAGGGAAAGTCCGAAAAGCCTTATCCGAACCAGATTTACGCCTGGTACGTCGTCGCGGTGCTCGTCATCGCCTTCACCTTCTCCTTCATCGACCGGCAGATCCTCAGCCTGCTCGTGGGACCGATAAAGCGCGACCTCGAAATCTCCGACACGCAGATGAGCCTCCTGCAAGGCTTTGCTTTTGCTGTCTTTTACAGCATCGGGGGCCTTCCCATCGGCCGTCTCGTCGATCGCCACCACCGCATCAACATCATCGCTGTCGGCGTCTTCATCTGGAGCGTGATGACGGCGCTCTGCGGCACCGCGCGCTCCTTCCTGCAGCTCTTCGTCTTCCGCGCCGGTGTCGGCGTCGGCGAAGCGGCGCTCTCGCCTTCCGCCTATTCCATCATCGCCGACTATTTCCCGCCCAAAAGGCTCGGTTTCGCGCTCGGCGTCTACGGCATGGGCGTCTATATCGGCGCGGGCCTCGCCCTCATCATCGGAGCGGCCGTCATCGGCCTCGTCTCGAATGGCGGCGGCATGGAGCTGCCCCTCATCGGCGAGGTCTATGCCTGGCAGATCACTTTCTTCATCGTCGGCCTGCCTGGCCTTCTGGTTGCCTTCTGGGTCTGGACGCTGAAGGAACCGGACCGGCGCGGCTACATGCGCAAGACCGTCGCCGAAGACGGCACCGAAACCACCGTCGAAGTGCCCGTCTCCGAGGTGCTCGGCTATATGCGCACCAACTGGCGCACCGTCGTCCCCCTCAACCTTTGCTACGCCCTCTCGGCCATGATGGCCTACGGCGTCGCCGCCTGGATTCCGACCTTCTTTGTGCGCACCTATGGCTGGACCTATCCTGTGGCCGGCTGGTGGTACGGCTGGGTCATTGTCATCTTCGGTACCACAGGCGTCGTCGCCGGCGGCTGGATGGGTGACGTGCTCACGAGCCGCGGCATCCGCAACGGCCGCATGATGGTCTGCGCCTTCACCGGCCTCGCGGCACTGCCCTTCACGGTCCTCTACCCGCTGATGGACAGCCCATGGGTCGCGCTTGTTCTCATCTGCTTCTCGACCTTCTTTGCCACCTTCACCACCGGCGCGGGCCCCTCTGCCTTGCAGGAGCTGATGCCGAACCAGATGCGCGGCTTCGCTTCCGCAGTCATGATCTTCGTCGTCAACATCATCGGCCTCGGCCTCGGCCCCACCTCCATCGCGCTCGCGACGGACTACATCTATGGCGACGAGATGATGCTCCGCTACTCGCTGGTGCTCGTTCCCGCCGTCGTCCTGGTGCTTGCTGTAACCTCGGGCCTGCTCGCGCTACGCCCCTACACGGAAAGCCTCGATTACCTGAAGCGCTGGAGTGCGGAGAACGAAAAATAGATAAAAATCAGAAGGTTAAATGGTAAATCAAATCTTTACCATGAACTTGACGGCAAGTCGCGCCGCGCCTTGATTCAAAATCTGAAGCACCTGATTCAGAACCTGAAGGCTGTAAACCGGCATATGAGGAGAGGAAGCGAAGTCCCTGCCCTGCGCCGCGGAGCGGACTTGTCCACAAGCCGTCAGACGGCCTTGTCGTAGAGCCCGAAACGCCATGAGGTTGCGCCGGTGCTCGCACCGATGCGCGCACCGTCCTGCACCACCCGCAGCCTCGGCCGCCCGGCATCGAGGCGGCCCCTTGTGCGAAGCTGAGCGAGCTTGAAGCGCAGCAGCGCCTCGTCATAGGGCTTCACGAGATAGTCGTCCGCCCCGGCCTCGATGGCCCGGCGGATGGACGCCGCGGCCCCATCCGAAGTCACATGGAGAAGGCAGGGATCCTTGCCACCCGCCTGATCGCGGACAGCCTCAATGAGCGGCCGGCCGTCCGCCGTCTCGAGCCTTGCCTCGGCAAGCACG
>JAGUWA010000173.1 GCA_020062605.1 Parvibaculum sp.
GCCGCTTTCATAAGGATCGGATTGTCGGCCTGCGATATCGGCGTGAGCTATTTCCTGCCGCGCCTCGTGGGCGTGTCCGTCGCATCGGAACTGATGATGACGGGCCGCTTCATCGACGCGGCGCGCGCCGAACGCGTGGGCCTCGTATCGGAAGTGGTGCCGGACGAGAAGCTCGAGGAAGCGGCACAGCCCTATATCGACGACATGCTGACGACCTCGCCGCTCGGCCTGCGCCTGACGAAGGAATGCCTCAACATGTCGGTCGACGCCGGAAGCCTCGAAGCGGCGATTGCCATGGAGGACCGCAACCAGATCCTCTGTGCGCAGACGAAGGATTTCCGCGAAGGCATTTCCGCCTTCCTCGGCAAGCGGGCGCCGGAATATACGAATAGCTAGGGGCATCTCCCCTCACCACCCACCCTCCCCCTGTGGGAAGGTCGGAAAATTCAAACGAAGTGCAGAATTTTTCGGGAAGGGGTAAGCGAGGGAAACGAGAGGCGGGTCATTCGCCGATAGCGGAGCCCCCCTCCCCAAACCGTCTTCGACGGTTTGACCCTCCCACAGGGGGAGGGTGATCCAGATGGAGGGCATGAAGGATTAGTCGCTGCGCCCCAACGACTTCTCGCGCGCGAAAACGGCCGCCTCGCTGCCCGCGAAGCGGCCGTTCGCCCGCCCATGCCTCTCCCCCGCCGGGCGGGTCTCGTTCGCTGGATCAGAAGCCGAAGACGAGAGCGGCGCTGAGCTCGTCGACGCTGTCCGAATCCATGTCGTAATGCGTCCACTCGGTGCGCACGGAGGTGCTTTCCGCGACGGCGAATTCGGCACCCGCGCCGCCGAGCCAGGAAAGCTCGCGGTCGTCGCCGGGCCGGTCGTAATTGTGGACGCCGCCCTTGCCGTAAACGGCGAGCGCATTCGTCACCGGCCAGGAGACGAGAAGCTCGCCGCCATAGGTATCGACATTGTCGCTCACGCCGCCGACCGTGATGTCGGCGAGATCGGCATAGAAGCCCTGCACGGCGAGATACTGATTGAGACGCCAGCCGGCCATGCCGCGCCAGGTCCAGTCGTCATCGTCATCCGCCCAGCCCCAACCGAGGCCGCCGCCCACATAGAGGCCGCGCTGGAAAGCGGTCTGGTTGTAGAGATTGGCGTCGCCCGATGCTCCGGCCGACATATTGCCTGTCTGGGCCGCCGCGCCATTGGCAAAGCCGGCGAGACCCAGCGCAAGGCCGGCGGCACAAAGAATGCGATTTGCGGTTTTCATTTTCGACAGAGCCTCGTTTCGTTATTCGAAGCCCCCGCTATAGCCCGGCGCGACTATCGGCCCCCGCGCCCCGCCGCCGCAAGTGGCCGTTGCATGGCGGCCCTGCCGAATTGCCGCCACAATTGAAGAAGTGCTTGTACCGCAAGCACTTTTCGCGACGGAAAATTATGGGAAACACCGGAGGATGCATCGTTTGTCACGTCTGCGTGACCGCGATGCAACAGTTTGTGTGAGTGGAATTGAAAGGCGCAGGGAGAAAGGAACCGGATGCGAGGGACCGATTCGTCCGTTGACGGATGGTGTTGAGCCACCGCTCCCACCCTCCCCGAGGGGAGGGTGGGACGAGAGGTAATTGCGCCGGAACTACTTCTTCTTGCTCATGTCCCCCTTGCTCATGTCGATGAGCGGCATCATGCGGATGGTGGAGGTGCCTTTCGCGACGATGTCGCCCGCCGCGTTTTTCAGATTGCCTTCGGCGAACATGGTGGAGCGGCCGCGCCGCTCGATCCAGCCTTCGGCGACGAGACGGCCGGGCGTGGCGGGCGCGAAGAAGCTCACCTTGATTTCGAGCGACATGGGCGTCTGCTGAAAATCCGTGATGCACATGGCCGCGCGCGCCATGGCCGCGTCGATCCAGCCGGTGACGAAGCCGCCCTGCACCACGCCGCCCGAATGGCACATGCGCATCTCGGCCTCCACCTCGATGGCGGCGCGGCCCTTGTCCTTGTCCATATACAGTGTACGGACGATACCGAGGGACTCGCCGAGACCGTCCTTGCCGGCCTCCCGGTCGAAATGTTTTTCGGGCGCAATCGTCTCTGACATGGGGTCGTCTTTCATGAAGTTCGGGATGTTTGTTGGCGAGCAGTCTAGCCATTTCGGGCGCTCTGGCGAGACGGGAAAACGGTTCATGCGCGGGCCGCTCCCCGTTCGTGGATGAACGGACGCGGGGACAAGGAGGGCCGACTGTCATCAAAATGTCATCGAACCGTTACAATCGGTGCCGAAGGGCCTTGCGGACGCTACGGCGGGGCCACGCAAAATCTTGTCCCCGGTTTCGCGCGCCCGGCCAATGGGCGCTCGACGCGGGGCGGCGGGACGGGGAGACTTGTCCCCGGCCCGGCACC
>JAGUWA010000367.1 GCA_020062605.1 Parvibaculum sp.
CCTGTTTAGCCCGCCGCCCGAGCGGACGGCAAGGCCCCGGCCTCGGCAAGCGCGGCGGGCAGGGCCGTTCCGGCCCCGTACGGGGCGTGACCCAACGTCAACAGCCGCAAAAGATTTCCTGTAATTCCGTGTTTCATGGTGGCGTTTTGCCCCAAATCATCCCTAACATCGTCGCCGGGCACCCATCCAAACCGTGGGAGAACAAAAGCGGGGGCCCTGATCGCGCCGCATCGCTGCGGCTGGGGTGAAACCAAGGCGAAACGACCGCCAAGAGGAAAATATCATGTCCAATTTCATGAAAACCGCTATCGCCGTCATCGTGATCGCGGTGGTTCTGGTAATCGGATACCGGATGATGAATCCGGAAGATACGACCATGGAAGACGCCATGGATCAGGCCGGCGAGGCAGCGACCGACGCGATGGATGCCGCAGGCGAAGCGGCAAGCGACGCGATGGGCGCGACCGAGGAAGCGGCCGAGGACGCCGCCGCGGCCACGGAAGAAGCCGCGGACGATGCTGCCGAAGCCACTGGCGAAGCCATGGAAGATGCGGACGAGGCCGTCGAGGAAGCCGGCGAGGAAATGAGCGGCGAGGAAGCCGCCCCCGCCGAAGAAGAGACGCCGGCGGAATAATTCCGGCACTTCATCCCTTCGAACAGGGATCGGGCCCGCGCTTCACGGCGCGGGCCTTTTTCATTCCGCCGGCTGCGGCGAGGACGCCCCGAACCAGCGTGTGCGCAGCCAGAGCGCGACGCTGACCAGCGCGATCAGCACCGGCACCTCGACCAGCGGACCGATGACGGTTGCAAAGGCGACAGGCGAGGCGATGCCGAAAGCGGCGATGGCGACCGCGATCGCAAGTTCGAAGTTGTTGCTCGCCGCCGTGAAGGAGAGCGAGACGGTACGCGGATAGTCCGCACCGAGCAGACGGCTCATCGCGAAGCTCACCAGAAACATGATGAGGAAGTAGAGCGCGAGCGGCGCCGCGATCCTGAGCGCGTCGAGCGGCAGCGCGAGCACGGCCTCGCCTTTCAGGGCGAACATGACGCCGATGGTGAAGAGAAGCGCAATGAGCGTCAGCGGCGCGATCCGCGGCACGAAGCCATTGTCGTAGGCGTCCGCACCGAGACGAGGCCTGAGAAAGCGGCGCGTGAGATAGCCGCCCGCGAAAGGCACCCCGAGATAGAGAAGCACCGCGCCGGCAACCGTCCAGAAACTGACTTCGATGATCTGCCCTTCAAGGCCGAAGAACGGCGGCAGCACGGCAAGGAAGAACCACGCATAGATGCTGAAAAAGACAAGCTGGAACAGGCTGTTGAAGGCAACGAGCGCCGCCACGTATTCATTGCTGCCGCGCGCCAGCTGGTTCCAGACGATCACCATGGCGATGCAGCGCGCAAGACCGATAAGGATGAGTCCGGTCATGTAGGCCGGCTCGTCGCTGAGAAAGAGAACGGCAAGGCCGAACATCAGGAACGGGCCGATGAGCCAGTTCTGCACCAGCGACAGCATGAGCACCTTGCGGTCCTCGAAGATGCGCGGCAGCTCCTCGTATCGCACCCGCGCAAGCGGCGGATACATCATGAGGAGAAGCCCCGCGGCAATCGGAATATTCGTCGTGCCGATGGAGAGGCTTTCGAGCGCGGCAGGCAGCGCGGGCAAGACGCTGCCAAGCAGCGTGCCGGCGGCCATCGCAAGAAAAATCCAGAGCGTGAGCCAGCGGTCGAGAAAACCGAGGCGGCGCGGTTCTTCCGTATGCGTCATTCAGCTTGCCTTTGCCGGATCGCGTCCGATTTCCTCGATGCGCCTCTGCAGCGCGAGCTTGTCGAGAGACGCGAGCGGCAGGTTGGCGAAGATGTCGATGCGCGCCCTGATCTGCCGGAAGACATCGAGAAAGAGCGCCCGCTTCTCCGTGTCGCTTCCTTCAAAGGCGGCGGGATCCGGAAAGGGCCAATGCGCCGTCATCGGCTGACCGGGCCAGACGGGACAGACCTCGCCCGCCGCATTGTCGCAGACGGTGAAGACGAAATGCATTTCCGGCGCACCCGGCACGGCGAACTCGTCCCATGACTTCGACCTCAATCCTTCGGTCGACAGCCGCGCGTTGCGCAGCACATCGAGCGCGAACGGATTGACCGTGCCGCCCGGATGACTGCCCGCGCTATGGGCCTTGAAGCGCCCGCCGGGCAGCGAGTTCATATAGGCTTCCGCAAGGATGCTGCGCGCCGAGTTGCCGGTGCACAGGAAGAGCACATTGTAGGGGTCGGTTGCGCCGGTCATGGCATGTTACTCCGTATAAGGACAATATCAGCAGCGAGCGGGAACGGCCACCCGTTCTACGCCCTCCGGAACGCAGGGGGACAAGCTCCCGCAGGCGCCCTGGCAGCAATCGTCGACGAGATAGGCGGTCAGGCCATGCATGGCGGAGAGGTCCGCCTTGTAGATCAGGGAACGGCCCTCGCGGCGCTGAACGATCAGCCCCGCGTGCAGTAACTCCTTGAGATGAAAGGACAAAGTGGCAGGCGCGACATCGAGCGCGGACGCGATCTCGCCCGCCGCGAGACCGCCTTGTCCCTCCTCCGGCGCATGGGCGCGCATGAGGGCACGGAAAATCGCGAGACGCGTTTCCTGCGCGAGAGCGGACAAGGCGGTGACGGCAGTTTCCATTTCCATATTTTGACTATTATCAAAATAACAGGCGGCGTCAAGAAGCGGGGATAAGCAAGGGCGACTGTCATTGAAATATCACTGAACTGTCATGAAATGCGGGTGGCGCGATGACGGGATCGCGGCGAAAAACTTGTCCCCGGTTTCGGGCGGGCGCCGAAAACACGCGCAACCCGCCGGCGGGCGGACGAGGCCGGCGGAGACGGAAGAAAACCCGCGGATATTTCTCGTGCATCCGCGACGGAAAGGAAATCCCCGCCCGTTTGTATTCTCGAGACCGGCGCCGGTTCCCTCCCCCTCCCCCCGGGTCCGCCTGTTTCTCCCGGCGTCAGCATCCCTCAAGAGCCGACGCCACGGCCCGTGCCGCTCCTTCCCCCTTGTGAGCGGTGCGGGCCGGCTTCGGCTTTCCCGATATATGATCCGTCTACGGAGCGCCATGCCCTGCGCCGCGCGCATCTGCTATGCTTCGTGGAACCACGAAAGGGAGGGCGGCATGATCGTGATAACGGGCGGGGCGAGAGTGGCGGCGGCGAACCGCGCCGAATTCGAGAAGGTGGCGGCACGCCAGGTGCGCCTCTCGCGGAAGGAACCCGGCAACGTCTCCTATGGCTATTACGAGGACCGGATGGAGCCGGGGCGCTTTTTCTTCCATGAGGAATGGAAGGACCGCCCGAAGGCGGCCTTTGATTCTCGCGAAGAAGAATGGATTGCTTCGTCGCTATCGCTCCTCGCAATGACGGAGCGAAGAACTAGGCCTGCCGCTCCACCATCATCTTCTTGATTTCCGCGATGGCCTTGGCGGGGTTCAGGCCCTTTGGGCAGGTCTTCGCGCAATTCATGATGGTGTGGCAGCGGTAGAGGCGGAACGGGTCTTCGAGGTCGTCGAGACGCTCGCCGGTCGCCTCGTCGCGGCTGTCGATGAGCCAGCGATAGGCCTGCAGCAGCGCGGCGGGGCCGAGATAGCGGTCGCCGTTCCACCAGTAGGACGGGCAGGACGTCGAGCAGCAGGCGCAGAGGATGCACTCGTAGAGGCCGTCGAGCTTCTCGCGGTCCTCGTGGCTCTGACGCCATTCCTTTTCCGGCGTCGGCGACTTCGTCTGCAGCCAGGGCTCGATGAAGGCGTGCTGCGCGTAGAAATTGGTGAGGTC
>JAGUWA010000265.1 GCA_020062605.1 Parvibaculum sp.
ACGCGTTCGCCCTTCGCCGTCTCCGGCGCAGGCGGCGCCTTGCCGCCCGGATCGGCAGCGGGCTTCTTCGCTTCGGGTTTCGGCTGCGGTCCGGGCTCTTCCTGTGCCTGCTGCTTCTTCGGCGCAGCGGCTCCCGAAGGTTCATAACCTTCGAGCGCGCTTTCGTCCTCGCCCTCGTCCAAAAGAATGGCGATGGGTTTGTTGACGGCGACGCCTTCCGTGCCTTCATCGACGAGAAGGCGGCCGATCGTTCCTTCGTCCACGGCTTCCACTTCCATGGTTGCCTTGTCCGTTTCGATCTCGGCGATTACATCGCCGGCGCTCACGCTGTCGCCCTTTTTCACATACCATTTGGCAAGCGTGCCTTCCTCCATGGTCGGCGAAAGGGCGGGCATCAGGATGGGTGTGGGCATGACCGCGCTCCTCAGCGATAGCAGACGGTTTTCACCGCCTCTATCACTTCTTCGGCGCTTGGCAGCGCGAGCTTTTCGAGATTGGCCGCGTAAGGCATCGGCACATTCTTTTGCGCCACGCGCAGGATCGGTGCATCGAGATAGTCGAACGCGCGGGCCTGCACCTCGGCCGCAATTTCAGCGCCGATGCCGCAAACCGGCCATGTCTCCTCGACGGTGACGAGGCGGTTCGTCTTCTTCACCGACGCGATCACCGTTTCCATGTCGAGCGGGCGGATGGTGCGCAGGTCGATCAATTCGACGTCGAGGCCTTCCTCTTCGAGCTTCGCCATCGCTTCGAGACAGTATGTAATACCGTGGCTGTGCGAGACGAGGGTCACGTCCTTGCCCTCCTTCATCACGCGCGCCTTGCCGATGGGGAGAACATGGTCGTCGAGTTTCGGCACCTCGAAACTCTTGCCGTAGAGCACTTCGTTTTCGAGGAATATCACCGGGTTCGGATCGCGGATCGCGGCCTTCAGCAGACCTTTCGCATCGGCCGCCGAGTAAGGCGCGATCACGACCAGCCCCGGGATGTGCGCATACCACGACGCGTAGTCCTGGCTGTGCTGTGCGCCGACGCGCGAAGCCGGCCCGTTGGGCCCGCGAAAGACGATGGGGCAGGACATCTGCCCGCCCGACATGTAGCGTGTCTTTGCGGCAGAGTTGATGATCTGGTCCATCGCCTGCATGGCGAAGTTGAAGGTCATGAATTCAACGATGGGGCGCAGGCCTGCCATCGCAGCACCGACGCCGAGACCGGCAAAGCCATGTTCGGTGATGGGCGTATCGACCACGCGCCTGTCCCCGAATTCGGCGAGCAGGCCCTGCGTCACCTTGTAGGCGCCTTCATACTGCGCCACTTCCTCGCCCATGACGAAGACGCGTTCGTCTCGCCGCATTTCTTCGGCCATGGCGTCGCGAAGCGCCTCGCGCACGGTCTGCGTTACGAATTCAGTGCCTTCGGGAAGCTCGGGGTCGCCTGCAACCTCGACTTCGGGTTGCTTGCGTTCGGTGCCGGTCTTTTCGCGCGTTTCGCGGCTCGTCGCTTCGCCCTGCCCGGGTTCGGTTTTTGGCGGTGTCTTCTTCGGCGCTGCCTTCATCTCGGACGCATCTTCGCCCTCCTCTGCAAGAAGCGCGATGACGTCATTCACCTTAACATTCTCTGTACCTTCATCGACGAGGATTTTCGCGACCGTCCCCTCGTCCGCGGCCTCGACTTCCATCGTCGCCTTGTCGGTCTCGATCTCGGCGATGACATCGCCCGCATTCACCTGATCGCCCACCTTCACATGCCATTTGGCAAGCGTGCCCTCTTCCATCGTGGGCGAGAGGGCCGGCATGAGCACTTCAATCGGCATGAGCGTCAGGCCTCCACTTCGGCGAGAACGTCGGTCCAGAGTTCGGAGGCATCCGGCTCCTCGCTCGACTGTGCGAACTCCGCGGCCTCGTTGACGATCGCCTTGATCTCCTTGTCGATCTGCTTCAGATCGTCCTCCGAAAGCGATTTCGTCTCGATGAGGCGCAACCTCACCTGCTCGATCGGATCGTGCTCGGCGCGCATCTTGTTCACTTCTTCCTTGGCGCGATATTTCGCCGGGTCCGACATTGAGTGACCGCGATAGCGGTAGGTCATCATTTCCAGGATGTAGGGGCCTTTGCCCGCACGGCACGCATCGACGGCGCGCTTGCCGGCCTCGCGCACCGCGCGCACATCCATGCCGTCGACCTGTTCGCCCGGAATGTTGAAGCTGACGCCGCGTTTGGCAAGGTTCGTCTGCGCGCTTGCCCGGGCAACGCTCGTGCCCATCGCGTACTGATTGTTCTCGATTACATAAACGACCGGCAATTGCCAGAGCTCCGCCATGTTGAAGCTCTCATAGACCTGTCCCTGGTTCGCCGCGCCGTCGCCGAAATAGGTCAGGCAGACCTTTCCGTTCTCGCGATACTTGTTGGCGAAGGCGAGGCCTGTACCAAGCGGTACCTGTGCGCCCACGATGCCGTGACCGCCATAGAATTTCTTCTCGACGCTGAACATATGCATCGAGCCGCCCTTGCCCTTGGAATAACCGCCCGAGCGCCCGGTAAGTTCGGCCATGACGCCTTTCGGGTCCATGCCGGTCGCGAGCATGTGCCCATGGTCGCGATAACCGGTGATGACCTGGTCGCCTTCCTCGATCGCGCCCTGCATGCCGACGACGACGGCCTCCTGCCCGATATAGAGATGGCAGAAACCGCCGATCAGCCCCATGCCGTACATCTGGCCCGCCTTCTCCTCGAAGCGGCGGATCAGCAGCATGTCGCGATAGGCCTGCAA
>JAGUWA010000302.1 GCA_020062605.1 Parvibaculum sp.
ATATAGGGCGTCTTCTTGAAGATTTCGGCGACTTCCATGAGGTCGAAGTCGATGCCGACTTCATGGGCGATGGCCGGAAGGTGAAGGCCGCCATTGGTCGAACCGCCTGTCGCGGCGACGATCACCGCCGCGTTCTCCAGCGCCTTGCGGGTGACGATGTCGCGCGGACGGATGTTGTTGGCGATGAGGTGCATGACGGCACGGCCCGACGCTTCGGCGTATTCGTCGCGGCTCTCATAGGGCGCGGGCGCGCCGGCCGACCCCGGCAGGGCAAGGCCCATGGCCTCGGAGACGCAGGCCATGGTGTTGGCCGTATACTGGCCGCCGCAGGCACCGGCGGACGGACAGGCGACGCATTCGAGCGCGTGGAGTTCCTCGTCCGGCAGATTGCCGGCCGCGTGCTGGCCGACCGCCTCGAAAACATCCTGGACCGTGACGTCCTTGCCCTTGTAGCGGCCGGGCAGGATCGAGCCGCCATACATGAAAACGGAGGGCACGTTGAGACGGACCATCGACATCATCATGCCCGGCAGCGACTTGTCGCAGCCCGCAAGGCCGACCAGCGCGTCGTAGCAATGGCCGCGCATGGTGAGCTCGACCGAATCCGCGATGAGGTCGCGGCTCGCGAGCGAGGACTTCATGCCCTGGTGACCCATGGCGATGCCGTCCGTCACCGTGATGGTGCAGAACTCGCGCGGCGTGCCGCCGGACTGGCTGACGCCGCGCTTCACCGACTGCGCCTGGCGCATCAGCGCGATGTTGCAGGGGGCCGCCTCGTTCCAGCAGGTCGCCACGCCGACGAAGGGCTGGGCGATCTCTTCTTCGGTGAGGCCCATCGCGTAATAGTAGGAACGATGCGGCGCGCGCTCCGGCCCGATCGTGACGTGGCGGCTCGGCAGTTTCGACTTGTCGAATGTCCTGTCGGTCATGCGCTTCCGCCCGCTGCCGGGCGTCTCCTGCTCGTCAATGAAGGTGGCGGGATACTAGGCTGTGACGCGACGGCGATAAAGTCCTACCGGTTTGCTGTGACTTTCCGGCAGCGGCTCGCGTGCGAGTTGACCCGGCGGCAAGAGCGGGGGAAAATTCGCCTCAACCGGACACAAGAATCGAAATCATCAACAAAATCCGGACACAGGGAGAAACACCATGAAAGCCGCCGTTCTGCGCGAAGTGGGCAAGCCGCTCACCATCGAGGACGTTAAGATCAACAAGCCCGGGCCGCACGAGGTGCTGATCCGCACCGTGGCGGCGGGCGTCTGCCATTCGGACCTTCACTTCGTCGAGGGCTCCTACCCCTACCCGCTGCCCGCCGTGCTCGGCCATGAAAGCGCGGGCATCGTCGAGCAGGTCGGCTCCGAGGTTCACACCGTGAAGCCGGGTGACCATGTGATCACCTGCCTCTCGGCCTTTTGCGGCCATTGCGAGCATTGCCTGACAGGCCACATGTCGCGCTGCGTCAGCCCGGAAACGAAGCGGCAGGCAGGCGACGAACCCCGCCTCGCCAAGGACGACGGTTCGATGAACCAGTTCCTGAACCTCTCCTCCTTCGCCGAGCAGATGCTCATTCACGAACATGCCTGCGTGGCGATCCGCAAGGACATGCCGCTCGACCGCGCGGCGCTGATCGGCTGCTCGGTGACGACCGGCGTGGGCGCGGTGATCCACACCTCCAATGTGAGGCCCGGCGAAACCGTTGCCGTTATCGGCTGCGGCGGCGTCGGCCTCGCGGCGATCAACGGCGCCGCCATCGCGGGCGCCGGCCGTATCATCGCCATCGACATGCAGGGATCGAAGCTGAACCTCGCCAAGGAATTCGGCGCGACCGACGTCGTGAATGCGAAGGACGGAGACCCGGTGGCGCAGGTCATGGAACTGACCGGCGGCGGCGTGCATCACTCCTTCGAGGCGATCGGCCTCAAGGCGACGGCGGAGCAGGCCTTCCGGATGCTGGCGCGCGGCGGCACGGCGAACATCATCGGCATGATCCCGGTGGGCGTGAACATCGAGCTGCACGGCGCGGATTTTCTGGGGGAGAAGAGGATCCAAGGCTCAATCATGGGCTCGAACCGCTTCCCCGTCGACATGCCGCGCTTCGTCGACTTCTACATGGCGGGCAAGCTGAAGCTCGACGAGATGATCGCACGGCGCATCAAGCTCGAGCAGGTGAACGAAGCCTTCGACGAACTGAAGCGCGGCGAACTCGCCCGCTCGGTGATCATGTTCGACGCGTAAGCGAAGGTTTGCGGACAAACGAAAGGCGGCCCTTCGGGGCCGCCTTTTTTACGCGTCGGGCGGCATCGCTGAGAGGGTAAAACCTCCAGCCGTCATTGCGAGGCCGAAGGCCGAAGCAATCCAGGGGCGACAAACTCAGCGCTTGAGGCCCCTGGATTGCTTCGTCGCGCTTGCGCGCTTCTCGCAATGACGAAAGAGAAAAAGAACAGAACCCCTTACGCCGCCCCCTCCAGCCGCTTCAGCGCATCGGCGAATTTGGCGATCGCCGCTTCCGCATCGGCCTTGCGCTCGCGCTGCTCCTCGACGACATGGTCGGGCGCACCGGCGAGGAACTTCGCATTGCCGAGCTTGGCGTCGATCTTCTTCACCTCGTCGGCGAGCTTGCCGAGTTCCTTGCGCAGGCGCGCCGTCTCGGCATTAAGGTCGATGACATCGGCC
>JAGUWA010000160.1 GCA_020062605.1 Parvibaculum sp.
GGCGGCGACGGTCTTCGGGCTCGTGGAGGAATGGACCCAGCCCGAGACAGGGCGCGCGAAGCCCGCAATGTCGGAAGCGAGCGGCGCGTCGTACTGCGCGTGGTAGGTGGCGTGATCGCCGACGATGTTGACGAGGGGCGTTTGCGCACGGCGCGCGTTGTGAAGGTTGGCAAGACCGTTGGCGAGGCCCGGCCCGAGATGGAGGAGCGTCGCGGCGGGCTTTTCGGCCATGCGGCCATAACCGTCGGCCATGCCGGTGACGGCGCCTTCGAAGAGCCCCAGAATGGCGCGCATGCCGTCGACCTTGTCGAGCGCGGCGACGAAATGCATCTCGGAGGTGCCGGGATTCGAGAAACACACCTCGACGCCGGAGTTCACCAGCGTCCGCACAAGGCTTTCCGCACCATTCATGACCGTCTCCCCTGAATTTCTTTTTCGATTTCGAGACTAGAGCAAAAACGAGATCGCGACACGCGCAAGAACGACAACACCGAATATCACGATCAAACAGCCGGAGATGCGGTTCACGACGGCGAGCAAGCGATCGTTCATCTTCTGGCGGAAGAGACTGACGAAGCCCGAAAGCCCCGCCCACCAGAGCGCCGATCCGCACAGGACAGCGAGTACGATGGTCGCCGCGTGCCCGTAATCCTCGCCCGCATCGGCGAGACCGGCGACACCGCCGAAGATCGCGAGGAAGCCGAGCATGGTGGCAGGGTTCGTGATCGTGAGGAAGAAGGTGGTGGCGAAGACCGCGGCCATGGCGGCGGAGAGATTTTCCTCCGTCGCCTCGTCGAAATGCGGCCGTGCTACCCACGTGCGGATACCGAGCGCGACGAGAAAGAGGCCGCCGACGATCTGCAGCGCGGTTTCGAAGCGCACGACGATCTCGATGGCGGCGGTGAGGCCGAAGGCAGCGATGGCGGCAAAGATCGCGTCGCCCGTGGCCGCGCCCGCACCCGAGAGGAATCCGTTCAACTGGCCGTAGCGGAGCGTGCGCCGGATGACGATGAGGTTGACAGGGCCAATGGGCGCAGCGACCGCAAGACCAATCGCAATACCGTTCGCCACCAGACCGAAATCAATCATGGCGGCAGCCGCCCTTCCCGTCAGACGACCACAACATCATTGCCGGGCGGTTCCGCGTATAGCTTCTCGACGAGCGACGCCCGGCGGCCGAGCGCAACGGACTGGTTGATGTATCCCTTGTCGGTGAGTTCGCCCGCGTCGACGCTTGGCGGCTCCGTCATGAGGAGCGCGCGGACGACGCGGGTGCTCGATCCCGGATTGCCCTTGTTGTGCGTGCGCAGTCCTTCCGCGAGACGCTCCAGCACGGCGGGATGGCGGACCAGATCCTCGACAGCGAGGGACTGGTCGCCCGCGATGTTGCGGCAGGCCGGAATGTTCGGGAAACCGAGAATGCCGATGAAGGTACGGTCGAGACCCGCGACCAGGGCATCCGACAGGACGCCGTTCGAATTCGCAACGACATCGACGCGAAGCTTGCCCGCGCTCACCCATGTGCCGGTGGAAAGCTTGAAATCCTCCGCCACGCGGCCATCGAAGACGAGACCTTCTTCGGGGCGTTCGGGATTGAGGAAGCGTGCGCCGTCGCCGAGGCGATAGAAACCTTCCTCGTCATAGGCTTCGGCGGTCTTCTCGGCATTCTTGTAATAGCCGGGCGTGATGCAGTCGCCGCGCACGCGCACTTCCATCTTCTGGCCGACGGGAGCGAGCTTCAGGTCGATGCCGGGAAGCGGAAGCCCCAGAAGCCCCATCCGCTCGGTCGGCCAATGGACGTTGCAGATGGTGGGCGCCGTCTCCGTCGCGCCGTAACCCGACGAGAAGACGATGCGCTCGCCCGCGGCGCGGATCGCGACCTTCTGGATGCGGTCGTAGAGATCCTGGCTGAGCGCGGCGCCGCCATAGGCAAGCGTGCGCAGGCGCGAGAAGAAGTTCCTCGCCAGCGCCTCGTCGGCTTCGAGCTCGTCCACCAGCATGGTGTAGGCGGCGGGCACGTTCGAATAGGCGGTGGGCGCAATCTCGCGCAGGTTCGCCACCGTTTCGGCGAAGCCACCCGGCACCGGACGCCCGCCATCGATATAGAGCGTGCCGCCGCCGACGAGCAGATTGTTCAGGATGGCGTTGCCGCCGAAGCAGTGGTTCCAGGGAAGCCAGTTGAGAAGCACGGAAGGCTCCTCGTTCTCTTCTTCGAGCGTCACGCTTTTCGGCATGACGGAGTTCACGCACATCATGCGCTGCGTGGTGATGACGGCCTTCGGCATGCCAGTGGAACCGGAGGTGAAGAGATATTTCGCCACCATGTCGAAGTTGAGCCCGGCATAGCTTTCCTCGACCGCATTGCCCGGCGCCGTTTCGAGGAGCGAGGCGAAGGGCGTGCCGAGCGAGCCGTCGACGGTCAC
>JAGUWA010000428.1 GCA_020062605.1 Parvibaculum sp.
CGCCCTTGCCGATCAGGCCGCCCGCGAGCGCGCCGCCCACCGCGCCGATGAGCGCGCCATAGGTGGCCTTGCTCGTCTTCTGCTCGCCGGTATAGGGATCCTGCGTCTGGCACGCGGCGAGCCCGAAGCTCGCGCAAACCGCCAGTATCGCAAATTTCTTCATCAGCATTTTTCGCTCCGATTGATGTTGCCCCGGGTCCGGGTCATGGGCCGGATCGAGAGAGGTCCCGCCTGTGGTTTGGAAGCCCGATGGTGTATGAAGACCCCATACCCCGCTGGTCCGCTCAAGCCTATCAAAGCCACGGCCCCGCGAGAACCGATTTGAACACGGAAAAACCGGCCGCTCGCCTGCAAGAAGGCCGAAGGAACCGGAAGCAAAGAACCTGAAGGAGGAGGAGTCACATGACATTGTTCGATTTGAGCGGAAAGGTGGCGATTGTCACCGGCTCCACGCGCGGCATCGGCGAGGCCATCGTCCACCGCATGGCCGAGCATGGCGCCAGGGTCGTGGTCTCGAGCCGCAAGGGCGATGCCTGCGACAAGGTCGCCGGCGAGATCAACGCGAAATTCGCCGACAGCGCCATCGCCGTCCCCTGCAACATCTCCGACAAGGGCGACCTGCAGCGCCTCGTCGACAAGACGATGGAAAAATGGGGCCGGGTCGACAGCCTCGTCTGCAACGCCGCCGTGAACCCCTATTTCGGCCCCTCGAAGGACCTGCCCGACGACGCCTTTGACAAGATCATGTCGGCCAACATCAAGTCGAACCATTGGCTCGCGCACATGGTCCTGCCGCAGATGGTCGAGCGCAAGGACGGCTCCATCACCATCATTTCCTCCATCGGCGGCTTGCGCGGCTCGCCCATCCTCGGCGCCTATTGCGTCTCGAAGGCGGCCGACATGCAACTCGCGCGCAATCTCGCGGTCGAGTTCGGCCCCTCAAATGTGCGCGTGAACTGCATCGCGCCGGGCCTCATCAAGACCTATTTCGCCAAGGCCCTGTGGGACAATCCCGAAATCCTCGAACGCTCGACCTCCGGCGCGCCCCTGAAGCGCATCGGCATGCCGGACGAGATCGCGGGCGCGGCTGTCTTCCTGGCGAGCCCCGCCGGCGCCTTCATGACCGGCCAGACCATGGTCATCGACGGCGGCGCCACCGCTGCCTGATGTGAAGGTTGCCTGACGCAATGAAAAGCCCGCTCACCATCCGTCCCTTCGCCGCCGCCGACCGCGCGGCCTGGGAGAAGATGTGGGCGGGCTATCTCGCCTTCTACGAAACCTCGCTGCCGCCCGCGGTGAGCGAGAGCACATGGGCCCGCTTTGTCAGCGCGGCACCGGGCCATGTCGGTCTCATCGCGGAAGACGCGCAAGGCCCGCTCGGCTTTGCCCATGCGATCCTCCATCCCGGCACATGGAGCCCGAAGCCCGTCTGCTATCTCGAAGACCTGTATGTGAACGAAGCGGCACGGGGTCGCGGCGTGGGCCGCGCGCTGATCGAGGCGCTCGCGGACAAGGGCCGCGCCGAAGGCTGGCTCCGCATCTACTGGCAGACCGCGCGCACGAACAACACGGCGCAGCTTCTCTACGACAAGATCGCTCAGCGTACCGATTGGCTGCGCTACGACCTTGATTTGTGAGCCGGCATGACCAACTGTGCAGTTCGGGTCATCGGGGAGGAACTGCCATGAAATCCGTAGTCGTCACGGGCGTGTCCACCGGCATCGGTCACGCCGCCGCGAAGGTGCTCGCGGAGAAGGGCTTTCACGTGTTTGGCTCGGTCCGCAAGGAAGCGGATGCGGAGCGTCTGAAGAAGGATCTGGGCGACAGGTTCACAGCCCTCATTTTCGACGTGACGGACGAAGCGGCCATCCGCCGCGCGACAGAGGAAGTCCGCGCCGCGCTGAAGGGCGAGACGCTGGCCGGCCTCGTCAACAATGTGGGCATCGCCGTGTCGGGCCCGCTGATCGAGGTCGATCCGGACGACTTCCGCAAGCAGATGGATGTGAACGTCACCGGCCCCTTCCTCGTTACCCAGGCCTTCGCGCCCCTGCTCGGCACGGACCGCTCGCTGAAAGGCGCGCCCGGCCGCATCGTCAACATTTCCTCCGTGGGCGGCATCCGCGCCATGCCCTTCATCGGCCCTTATGCGGCGTCGAAATTCGCCATCGAGGGTTTTTCGGAGGCGCTTCGCCGCGAACTCATGCTCTTCGGCATCGGCGTCATCGTCATCGGCCCCGGCCCGGTGAAGACGGCGATCTGGGACAAGGCGGAGGAGGTCGATATCTCGCGCTATTCGAACTCGCCCTATCTGCCGATCCTGGAAAAATTCCAGAAGGTCTTTATCGGCCAGGGCCGCGACGGTTATCCGGCCGAGCGTCTCGGCCGCCTCATCCACAAGGCGCTGACGGTGCCGAACCCGAAAATCCGCTATTCGGCGGTGAAAGGCCGCCTCGCCGAAAAGCTGCTGATGAACCTCGCGCCCAGGACCACGCTCGACAAGGTCATCGCCAACATGCTGGGGCTGAAGAAGCAATAGATGGGCTTGGCGCGTGCAGCGAAGTCATATTGACAATCATACATACAAATGACAATATACGGCTACGAATGGGACAACCGGAAGAACCGCGCCAATCTTGAAAAACACGGGCTTTCCTTCGAGCTCGCAGTCGAGATTTTCGCGCATCCCGTTCTCCTCGCCGAAGACCCGCGCCGCTATGAGACGATACGCGGGGTCGAGCGGCGTTACATCGCCATCGGAGAAATCGACGGCATTGTGGTGATTGTCGTCGTCTTCACCTGGCGCGGCGAGAAAAGACGGATCGTCTCCGCACGAAAGGCCAACAGGAATGAGCGCAAGGCCTACAAAAGCTGGATCGAAGCCAAAACGGGATGAAGAGCTTGCGCGCCTCAAGGCGAAGCCTGACAGCGACATCGACTATTCCGACATCCCCGAACTCGGATCCGATTTCTTCAGAACGGCAAAAATGCTGATGCCCGAGGCGGCACAGCCCGTCACCATGCGCCTCGACCGTTCGGTGGTCGACTTCTTCAAGAAGCAGGGGCCGGGTTACCAGAGCCGCATCAATGCGGTCCTGCGCGCCTATGTTGAAACTGTCGGTAAGGCAGAGAAATAGGCGGCGCCCGTCATTGCATGCGCGGCACCGGCGCTAATTCCGCCTCACGGAATTTTGTCCGAGCATTGTAGATAATATCTCTCCCCCGAATAGTCTCCGGCGCAAATCGCTCGCGCCCGCTATCATGGGTAAAAAGGGAGAGAAACATGACCGATCTTCTCGCGACCTCCGCGCGCTACATCGACAACGACCTCTATGAAGGCGCGGGCCTCGTCAACCGTCCGACGACGGAGCTTTCCGAGGTTGCGGACGGTATCGCCCTCATCGAGGCCTTCTCCCATGTCGTCGCCTTCCGCACCGGCGACGGCCTCGTCCTCTTCGACACGAGCCTCGAGGCTTTCGGGCAGGGCGTTTTGAAGTCGCTGCGCAAATGGTCCGACGAGCCGGTCGCCCATATCTGCTACACGCATGGCCATGCCGACCATGTCGGCGGCACCGGCGCCTTCGTCTGCGAGGCCTGCGAAAAGGGTCGTCCGCGCCCGCGCATCACCGGCCACGAGAACGTGCTCCCGCGCTTCCGCCGCTACGAGCTCACCAACGGCTACAACTTCACCATCAATGCGCGCCAGTTCGCCCCCGCCACCGAATTGCGCATGGGCATGAGCGAGGGCAACAAGGACGGCACGCCGCCGCCGCCCCGCCGCTTCGGTCCCGATCCCTGGGTCGATCCCGACGTCACCTTCCGCGAGGCGATGGAGTTCCGCTCCGGCGATCTCCGCTTCGAGCTGCGCCATGCCATCGGCGAGACGGACGATCATCTCTGGGCCTGGGTGCCGGAACATAAAGCGATCTGCTCGGGCGATTTCGTCACCTGGGTTTTTCCGAATGCCGGCAACCCGCAAAAGGTGCAGCGCTTCCCGCTCGAATGGGCGAAGGCGCTGCGCGAAATGGCGGCGAAGGAGCCGGAGCTTCTGCTCCCGGCTCATGGCCTTCCCATCGCCGGCAAGGCGCGCATCGCGGGCGTGCTCGACACGATTGCCTCCGCGCTCGAATTCCTCGTCTCCCGCTCGCTCCAGATGATGAACGACGGCGC
>JAGUWA010000311.1 GCA_020062605.1 Parvibaculum sp.
CGCCGCGGCGGCAAGTGCAGCGCGCAGAACGAAGGCTCGTGAAAACGCATGGATGGTCATTGGCGATCTCCCTCTCGCTCCCCAATGCAGTGTGCACCGCGAATGCGAGCAGGATCAACGCCGGAAGAGTCATCGCGGAAGTCAGGCGATGCGGAGATTGGCCTTGCCCGCCAGGGCGTGCGCCTTCTCGGATTGCAGAAACGCATCATGGCCGAGCACCATGACGATGCGCCCCTCCTCGTTCACGAGCGGCAGACGCAGCCAGAACTGGAATATGCCCGGCTGATTCCATGCCGTGAGCGGAATGACGCCTTGTGCGGGACGGCCGGCACGCACGACCTCATGATAGGCCGCGTCCCAGTAGCCGGTCTGGTCGCCGAAATCGTACTCGTCGAGATAGTGTCCGGTGAGTTCCACGCCGAAATAGTCGCGCAGCCGCGTGCCCGCGAGCCGCACGCGAAGCCGTTCCTCGCCGCCATCCGCCATCACATCGATCAGGCTGAGAGACGGAAGCAGCCGGCGCAATTCAGCAGGCTGAATATCGGCACGCGTCGGATAGCCGCCATCGGGTGCCTTCGCTCGCCAGTAGTCGAAGACTTCGCGCTGCTCCGGCACGATGAGTTGCGCTCTTATGGCCTGGTCTGCAGCGGTCAGCGGATCGTCCTCGGCAATGGCGGCGCGCCGCCCGGTCGCGAATCAACACGAAAAAATATTGGGCGTGTGTGCGTTGCGATGCAAGGGGATTGGGCGATGCAAGGGGATTGGACGATGCAGGCGCTACTTCGCGGAGCGGCGGCTTTTCCGACCGGCCTGGCCGAGCCCCATCTTCTTCGCGAGCCGCGAGCGCGCCTGCGCATAGTTCGGCGCCACCATGGGATAGTCGCGCGGCAGGCCCCACTTCTCGCGATATTCTTCCGGGCTCAGATTGTAGTGACTGCGCAGATGCCGTTTCAGCGACTTGAATTTCTTGCCGTCTTCGAGGCAGACCAGATAGTCCGGCGTGATCAACTTGCGAACCGGAACGGCTGGCTCTTCCTTGGGGCCGGAACGTCCCGTGCCGCCGAGTGCGACGTCGGAAAGCGTCGAAAACACCCGATTTATGAGACCCGGCAATTCGTCCGGGGTGACTGTGTTGTGTCCAACATAGGCCGACACGATATCGGCTGTCATGTCGATCAGATCCGCCTTGTCCGCCACCGCGCCCTCATATCATTCGGCTCGACCATTGCATCGGCACCCAAGAGAGCGAGCCGGAAAGCAAGCCAATATTCGTTCAATTCTATATCTCCCCCGCTATTTAACAGTCAAGGACGGGGATGTCGCCGCATAATTTCGCGGTGACACAGTGAAGATGCAATCGCTCCCTGGACAATTTCATGCGAGAACAGCTGAGAACAAACTCGCGACGCCGGCATGTCAATAAACGGTAATCGTCATCGTTTCACGCGCGGCCCGCTTTCATGTTGTCCGCATGACAAGCACAAACAGTTCAACTTTCTACAGCCACATGTGCTTCCTTCCAGCGCGCCGATAAATAATCTCCCAGCCGTTCTATTGCCCGCTCGCCTTCGGGAAGCATTTGATAGAAGGCATGCCACACATGGATCATCCCGTCCCATTCCTCGATCTCGGCTTCGACACCGCATGCACGCGCTCTCTTGTGCAGCGTGATCGCGTCGTCGAGCAGCACCTCGTCGCTGCCGACATGAATCAGCATGGGCGGCAAGCCGGTCAACTCGCCGAAATTGGGTGACGCAAGGGGATCTCTGGCGTCGGCGCCGTTCAGATAGGCCGCGGCAATGCTTTTGATACCCGCCTGATCGATCATGGGATCGGCGTCGGCCCGCGTCTTGTATGTCTCCGTTTCGCAGGTGAGGTCGGTCCAGGGACTGATCGCGACGGCAGCAGCGGGCATCGGCAACCCCTTGTCCCGCGCGGCGATCAGCGTTGCAACCGTCAGTCCGCCGCCCGCCGAATCGCCACCGAAGGCAATCGCCTGCGGCTCGACGCCGCTTGCGATGAGCCAGCGATAGGCCTTAAGCGCATCTTCCACCGCCGCCGGAAACGGTGCTTCCGGTGCGAGCGCATAGTCGACGCTCAACACCCGCGCCTTCGCGGCCAGCGCCAGGCGCGATGTCAAGTGACGGTGTGAGACGGACGACCCCTGCACATAGCCGCCGCCATGAAAATAGAGGATCACCGGCGCGGTGGCCGCGCCCGAGGGAACATTCCATTCGGCCCCGAGCCCGCCGAGGTCGGCCTTCAGCACTTCCACGCCCGCAGGAACCGGAAACTGCTCGGCATTTGCATCCATCTGCCTGCGCCGCTCCGCATAGCCGAGATTCGCACCCGCCTTCGAGCGCGCGCGGATCAGTTCCTTCAGACGGCCGATTTCGATGCCTTTGCCTTCTTTGGACATTCGTTCCCCCCTATGATCTGATTCACATATGTCGATTCGCGCGGCGCGATATTCGCCCGGAAGCGATGCTAGCAGGCAGCGAATGCGGCGCGCGAAAAATCAAGGTGCAGACAGCGGGTTTCTACCGGGATGCAGGAAGACACAGTCGAACGGCAGGGAAAGTTCCCGCGCGAATTTCTCGGCGAGATCGAATTCTCGCGCGCCGCTTACGACGCTTTCCTGACACTTGACGCGGATACGCGCCGTCTCGTGAGCCTTGCGCCGCGCGCGGAAGGCAATCGGGAAATCGCGCCAGGCATTTTCAGTTCCGATGTTGGGCCCGGTCTTCGCGTGGTCTTTCGCCGCGAGGCGCAACTCGCCTCCATCCTCGCCCTCACCGGCAGGAGAACCGCATGACGCGACCGGCGAAGGACCATCAGAAAATCATCGGGGCCGACGGAGAGACGCTCTTCGTGCTCGTGCCGGCCGCCGATTATGACGTGCTCTGCCGCGCCGCCG
>JAGUWA010000182.1 GCA_020062605.1 Parvibaculum sp.
CGTCGTTATTTCGCTCTGCCCCCCGACAATACGACGGGTGGCCCGGACCCCACCGGTAAGCCCTCATAAGCCTAATTTCATCGCATGGAACCGCCGAAATCATCAACCTGTATTGGCTGGATTCCGCAAGTTCTGCGCCATGCGTCACATGAGAGCAACACTGTTGCCCGACGGAATCGGTGCGTTTTCGTCCCAATTCACCCCCAGCCCGTCCCTGGGGCAAGTGTCCCAGCTTGTGTCACTGGCGGCCGATAATCAGTCCGGGGATTAAGGGGGCTTTTACCAATGCGGCTCAATATGGGGCAGATTTCGAGCCGGGAGGTCGGTTCGTGGGTGAAATGCGGCACCAATCCGAGGATTAGAATGACCCAGGCCATTCTCATAGTTGACGACGATCCCGCCCAGCGCCGGATCCTCGAGGAGGTCGTCAATCGCGACGGCTACCGCGCCATCCCGGTCGACGGGGGCGAGGCGGCGCTTGCCTATCTCGAAAGCCCGGCCGGCGCGGAAATCGCGCTTGTCGTGCTCGACCTCGTCATGCCGGGCGTCGACGGGATGGAGGTGCTGAAGCGCGTCCACCCGCAAAAGCCGAACCTCCCCGTGATCGTGCTGACCGCCCATGGCGGCATCGAGACCGTGGTTAACGTGATGCGCGAGGGCGCGTCCGACTTCGTGGTGAAGCCGGTGAGCCCGGAACGCCTGCACGTCTCGATGCGCAACGCGCTGAAGGTGAACGCGCTGACGGGCGAGATCACCCGCCTGCAGAAACGCCAGACCGGCCGCCTGACCTTCGCCGACATCATCGCCCCCAGCCCGTCGATGGAACCCGTGATCCGCCTCGGCAAGCGCGCCGCGCAGTCGAACATCCCGATCCTGATCGAGGGCGAGAGCGGCGTCGGCAAGGAACTCATCGCCGCCGCGATCCAGGGCGAAGGCGAGCGCGCCGGCAAGCCCTTCGTGACGGTGAACTGCGGCGCGATCCCCGAAAACCTCGTGGAGAGCATCCTGTTCGGCCACGAAAAGGGCGCCTTCACCGGCGCCTCCGACAAGCATGCCGGCAAGTTCCAGGAAGCGAGCGGCGGCACGCTCTTCCTCGACGAGATCGGCGAACTGCCGCTCGACGTCCAGGTGAAGCTGCTGCGCGCGCTGCAGGAAGGCGAAGTCGACCCCGTGGGCTCGAAAAAGCCCGTCAAGGTCGATATCCGCCTCATCTCGGCGACCAACCGCGACATGCTGCAGATGGTGAAGGAGGGCCGCTTCCGCGAAGACCTCTATTACCGCCTGAACGTCTTCCCGATCCACGTTCCGCCGCTGCGCCAGCGCAAGGACGACATCCCGGACCTCGTGGCGCATTTCATCCGCCGCCTCGCCGCGGAGGAAGGCAAGGACGTGGTCGGCATCTCGCCCACCGCGCTCGACATGCTCAAGGCCTATGACTGGCCGGGCAATGTTCGCCAGCTCGAAAACACCATCTTCCGCGCCATCGTGCTCTGCGACGGCGAGGCGCTGCAGGTCTCGGACTTCCCGCAGATCGCGACCATGGTGGAAGGCTATTCGGACGCCGCGCGCCTGCACGACACGAGCGTGGTGCATTCCGCGCCGCAGGAGCGGCACACGCCCGCTCCCGCTCCCGATCCGGCCCGGAACACGGGCATGATCGGCGGCGCAAGCGAAGTGCCGGTCTATGCGGGGCAAGCCGCGCAGCCGCAATCTAATACGCTGGCGGACTTCGCCCGCTCCAACTTCTCGGACGGCATCGCCATCACCGACGAAGCGGGCAATGTCCGCAAGCTCGAGGACATCGAGGCGGAAATGATCCGCCTCGCCATCGACAAGTACAAGGGCCACATGACGGAGGTGGCGCGCCGCCTCGGCATCGGCCGCTCGACGCTCTACCGCAAGGTCCGCGACATGGGGCTTGAGGTGCGCGAAGGCTGACGCCTTCGCTGGGGGCTTGAGGTACGCGAAGGCTGACGCCTTCGCCGGGGGCCGGAAGTCCGCGAGGGCTGAGACGGCCAGAGACAACGAGAGACGAACCGGCCCGGAGGGGGCTCCGGCGGGCACAAGCGGTGCGGAAGCAATTCCGCGCCGCTTTTCGTTTGGGCGCCGCCCGGCGGCGCGCATGCCGCGCGGACCGGGAAGTTGGAAAAACGGAAACCGGGGATATCGGCGGCGGCTGTCACGCTTCTGTCATCGAAACGTCACAAAACGATCCGTACACGGACTTATCCCCGCCTTCGCCC
>JAGUWA010000266.1 GCA_020062605.1 Parvibaculum sp.
CCTCATGACGCGTTCGGTAAAAGCTTCCATCATCGACGGCAAGACCATTTCCGCGGAACTGCGCGCCCGCGTGGCGGCGGAGGTTTCGCGGCTGAAGCAAGAGCATGGACTCACGCCCGGGCTTGCCGTGGTGCTTGTCGGGAACGATCCGGCGAGCGAGGTCTATGTCCGCAACAAGGGCATCGCGACGCGCGAGGCCGGCATGAATTCATACGAGTACAGACTGCCTGCGGAGACGAGCGAGGCGGATGTTCTCGCCAAGGTGCGAGAACTCAACGCCGATCCGAGCGTACACGGATTTCTGGTTCAGTTTCCGGTGCCCGACCATATTTCCCAGCAGAATGTGATCGACGCAATCGATCCGGCGAAGGATGCAGACGGGCTCCATCCGCTGAACGCGGGGCGTCTTGCGAGCGGGTTGCCCGCGATGGTTCCCGCGACGCCCGAGGGGTGCCTCATCATGGCGAAGAAGGCGGGTGGCGATCTCTCAGGCAAGCACGCCGTCGTGATCGGGCGCTCGAACCTTGTCGGCAAGCCCGTCGCACAATTGCTGCTCAGGGAGAACTGCACCGTCACGATCGCGCATAGCCGTTCGCACGATCTGCCGGCGATCGCGCGCGAAGCGGACATTCTCGTTGCGGCGGTGGGCCGGCCGCAAATGGTTAAACGCGATTGGGTGAAGCCCGGCGCCATCGTCATCGACGTCGGCATCAACCGCGTTCCCGCGCCGGAGAAAGGCGAAGGCAAGACCAGGCTTGTCGGCGACGTCGCCTTCGACGAGGTGGCGGAAGTCGCGGGCGCGATCACGCCTGTTCCCGGCGGGGTCGGTCTCATGACAGTAGCCTGCCTGCTCCGGAATACCGTAATTGCCGCCTGCCGGGCCAAAGGCATCGATTTACCGAAGGATTTTTGACGCTCATGGAAATGCGCAAGCTCGGAAAGCTCTGGCCTGTCAGCGCGCTTACGCTGGGTGGCGGCGGGCTTGGCCAGATCTGGGGAGAGACCTCTCGCGAGGAAGCTGTCGCGACGCTCCGCCTCGCCGTCGAGCGCGGCATTACACTGATCGATCTTGCGCCGCTCTATGGCCGCGGCGAAGCCGAGGCGGTGGCGGGTGAAACCTTCGGCGGCGGTTGGCCGGAAGGTGTTCGCGTCACGACGAAATGCATGGTGGGGCAGAACCATCTTGCCGACATCGCCGGCCGGCTCGAGAAATCGGTGGTGCGCAGCCTTGCCACACTGAAGCGCGAACAGGCTGATCTCTTCATTCTGCACTCGAATATCTGTCCGGACGATTACGTTTATGAGTGCGATCCGGCGTTCGAGGATTATGGCGTCGTGCGCTGGTCAGCCTTCGTCAACGAGGTGGCCCCCGCCTTCGAGGCATTGAAGGAAAAAGGGCTCATCGGAAATTGGGGGATCACGGGTACGGGGCTGCCGCGCAGCATCATGGATGCGCTTCGCGGCACGCCGAAGCCGGCCGTCGTGCAGGCCGTGACGAACCTCCTCGATTCGCCCGGAGGGATGCGGCGATACGAAGAACCGCCGGAGCCACGCAACATCATCCGCACCGCGAAGAACGACGACGTCGGCGTGATGGGGATTCGCGCAGTGCAGGCAGGCGCGCTTACCGCGGCCATCGACAGGCCGCTGGCGGCAGACGATCCGGAAGTGCGCGACTATGAGAAGGCGGCACCTTTCCGGGCGCTTTGCCGCGAGCTCGGCGAAGACCCGGCCATCGTCGCGCATCGCTACGCGCTCCACATGCAGGGCGTCGACACGCTGGTGCTTGGTGTCAAGAACCGGGCGGAGCTTACCGCCATTCTCGACGCCGAGGCTCGTGGGCCGCTGGACGAGGAGACTCGCCGACGCATCGATGCGCTGCGGCTCAACTTCCAGATGCCGCGCATGCCGATCGACGGGGACGGAACGCTCTAGATGTGTGCACGGGACCTGGCATCACCTGTTGTCGAGTTGCGCCCGCACGGCGTGCAGCCCCTCGCGGGTGATGAGATAGGGTTTACCTTCCCGCGATGCGATCAGCCGTCTTTTTCTCAAGCGCCGGAATGTGGCGAGGGTGCAGTCGGCAAGCACCCACCCTTCGCGCGTGATGCAGGCGGCTTCGACGATCTTGCCCTTGCCGTCCTTCTCGACGCGGATGCATCCGCCGCGCGCGAGCGCGTGCAGCGTGCGCTGCTCGAACTTCGAGATATTCATGAATAGAGTTCCGGAGAAAAGCCAAAGCGAGGCGGGCCTCACACCGCGCGCAGGCAATCGCGATGCGCGGGCGGGCTCCCGTCCTGTGGAATGGCCTGGCGAGAAGGGGGCTTCCCTCTCAGCGGCCGTGCTTTTCTCCGAATACAGACATCAACGCTCCATCTGGCGTGAAGCCTTATCAGTAATCGCGGATGCGGCAGCCGGTCAATCCTGGCGGCGCGCCGGTCTGTTTCTTTTGTTCGCATTGTGTCTCATGCCACACATGGTCATGGCTCAGGTGGCCACGGCGCAGGACGACCCTGAAGCGGGCATGATCGGCTGGCCGCAGGCGGAGATGCGCCACGCGCTCGACTACTTCATCGAACGGCGCATGCGGGAACTCGGTATTCCGGGCGTTGCCCTCGCGGTCATCGCCGATGGCCGCATCGTCTACGAAAAGGGCTATGGTTACGCCGATGCGGACGGCGATCAGGATGTAACGCCGAACACGCTTTTCGAAGTCGGCGGCCTCGGTCTGCCGCTTGAGGCCTATGCGTCCATGCTGCTGGTGCGTGAACGGAAGATGTCGCTCGACACGCCGTTGTCGGACTATCTCGAGACGCCTTGGCTGCCTGACGATGAAGCGTCCGCGACGGTGACGCTTCGCCATGTGCTTGGTCATCGTTCGGGATTGACCGACCGGGTGCGGCTCGGGTCGCGCGGCCTTTCTTTCGAGCCGGGGACCGAATTCGGCTATTCGGGCATGGGATATATTTATCTCGCCCATGTGATGTCGGAGATCGAGGGCGTGCCCTTCGACCGCCTGATGAGGCAACGCCTGTTCCAGCCGCTCGGCATGTCCTCTTCCGGCTATGTCATTCCCGAGGGGCTCGTCGGCGAAGTTGCACGGGGTCACCACGCGCTCTGGGTGCCGATCTCCGCTTTCGCCGGTCCAATGGCTGCCATCTTTGCGGTACTCGCGATCGCGACCGTTCTGGTGGTGCGGCTTGGATTTCACCGGCTGAAGCTTGAACCTTTCGATCTCGTTCCAGCCGCGATCGTCGCGCCTGTCGGCGCCAGCGTCATTCTCTATTACCTGCAAGGCGGCTGGGCGCTCCTCTTCTGCCTTGGCTATTTCATCGCGTGGCTGGTGGCGATCGCGCTCATCGTTGCTGCGGTTCAGTATCTTCGTTTCATCTTCGATCGCGGCCGGTCGGACGGAGTGCTGTCGCGGGGTGCGCGGCGCTCTTCGTTCAGTCCGGTCCTCTTTGTGGCCGTGTTGCTCATGAGCCTGTTTTTCATGACCTGGCAGGTGCCGCTTCCCGCGCGGGACGGCGACGATTTCAATGCCGCGTTGTCGCTTCGCTCGAGTGCGCACGATCTTGCTCTCTTCGTTACGGGTTTCGTCGATGGAGCGCTTATCGGGACTCCGTTGCGCGCGACCATGGTCGAGAGCCGCGTAACGGTTGCCGAAGGGCAGAGAGACCGGTTCGGCTGGGGGCTCGGTTTCGGCACGCGCGAGCGGGAGGGCGGCCTGACCCTCTGGCAAACCAGCACCAATATCGGTTTGCGCGGGATAATGGTGATCGATCCTTCGCGGCGGGCCGGCGTCGTCATTCTCACGAATGCGGACAAAGGCAAAATACTGATGCAGGAAGTAGCGGGCCATGTGCTCGGGCCGGAAGATCCGTGGCGGCTGCCCTGAAGCTCAGCTAGTCTTCTCTCATGTTCCGGGAAGGATCATGGAGAAATTCGAGACGATCTTCGCCCGCGCCGCGAAAAGGCATGGCGGCGCCAAGGTTGTCGAAGTGGAACTGCCAAAGCCGAAAGGCGCTGCCGCCATCCGCAAGATCGGGGACGACCGCTGGCTTGCGGCCATGACCAGGTCCGTCTTTCAGGCGGGCTTCGTGTGGAAGGTGATCGAGAACAAGTGGCCGGGCTTCGAGGAGGCCTTCGACCGTTTCGATCCGCACCGCATCGCCTTCTATGCGGATGAGGACATCGAGCGCCTCGCGAGCGACGCGCGCATCGTGCGAAACGGCGCGAAGATCGTCGCGACACGGAACAATGCGCGCTTCGTTTGCGAGCTGGCGAACGAACACGGTTCGACCGGGGCGTTCTTCGCTGCCTCGAAGCCGGAAGATTTCGCCGGCCTTCTCGATACGCTCAAGAAGCGCGGGGACCGTCTGTCTGGCGCGTCTGCCCAGTTCTTCCTGCGGCAGATGGGCGTCGACGGCTGGGTGATGTCACCTTCGGTCGTCGCGGCGCTTGTGAAAGCGGGCGTTGTCGACAAGGCGCCGACCTCGGCGAAGACCATGCGCGCGGTGCAAGAGGCGTTCAACGTCTGGCGCAAGGAGAGCGGCCGTCCGCTCATGGCGATCAGCCGGGTGCTGGCGATGTCGGGGGATCCGGATTAAGCTTTCTTCCCGGCCTCAACCGCTTTCATGATCAGCTCGCGCGCGACGCTCGCGTCCTTCCAGCCGTCGACCTTCACCCACTTGCCTTCCTCGAGATCCTTGTAGTGCTCGAAGAAGTGAGTGATGCGCTGGATCAGGATATCCGGCATGTCGGTGTAGTTCTGGACATTCTTGTAATAGGGATTGAGCTTCTCGACCGGGACGGCGAGGATCTTCTCGTCCTGTCCGGCCTCGTCATGCATCATCAGAACGCCGATGGGACGCGAGCGGATGACCGCGCCGGGCACGACAGGAATGCGGCTCACCACGAGCACATCGACCGGGTCGCCGTCATCCGACAGCGTGTGCGGCACGAAGCCGTAGTTGCAGGGATACTGCATGGCCGTGTGCATGAAGCGGTCGACGAAAAGCGTGCCGGATTCCTTGTCCATCTCGTATTTCACCGGGTGGCCGCCATGCGGCACCTCGACGATCACGTTGATGTCGTCCGGCGGGTTCTTGCCGATCGGGATGGCGTCGATACGCATTACTTTCCAACCCTCTTGTCGCGGGCCGCGAGCAGGCGCAGGCGCAGCGCATTGAGCTTGATGAAGCCCGCGGCATCCTTCTGGTCGTAAGCGCCGGCATCTTCCTCGAAGGTGACATGCGCTTCCGAATAGAGCGAGTAGGGCGAGGAGCGGCCGACGACGGTAGCCGAGCCCTTGTAGAGCTTCAGGCGGACCGTGCCCGTCACCATTTCCTGGCTCTTGTCGATCAGCGCCTGCAGCATCTCGCGCTCGGGGCTCCACCAGAAGCCGTTATAGATGAGCTCGGCATAGCGCGGCATGAGCTCGTCCTTGAGATGGGCCGCGCCGCGGTCGAGCGTCAGACTCTCCATGCCGCGATGGGCGGCAAGCAGGACCGTGCCGCCCGGCGTTTCGTAGACGCCGCGCGACTTCATGCCGACATAGCGGTTCTCGACGAGGTCGAGGCGGCCGATGCCGTTCGCGCCGCC
>JAGUWA010000309.1 GCA_020062605.1 Parvibaculum sp.
CGGGCCGATGCGGTCGGGGCCGCCTTCTTCAACCGTGTGGCAGGCCTTGCAGCGGGCAAAGATCTTCTTTCCCTTGGCGATATCGCCGCCATCGTCGTCCGCCAGTGCCGCTCCGGACACCGTCATGGCGAGAGCAAGCGCCGCCAGACCTGTGAAAATGCCACGCATGAGAACCTCCTGGAAAACCGTATCGGTCGAGGCCCCGTCCTGTGCCGGGGCGGATCGGAACCTAACCTAATCCGCGATAAAAGAAAGGGCATGCGACAGACTGGCGCGGCGTGCTTGCCGTTGCCGCGATCGGCAGGCAGAGTGGCCACCTGAGCAGGGCCACTGCCGAAATCGGGGGAATTTTGGCCGGATTAAGCAGCCGCGAGGCAGGGAACGAGGCGGACGAGCCCGCCTCATACCGTGCGGACATCGAAAACCGGGTGCTCCGTCTCGAAGCGGCCGGCAACTGGTCCATTGTCCACCTCAACAAGGTAGATGATGCGTTGCGCAAGCTCGCCGCGATGCCCGGCGAGGCAGACCGCGCCGTGATTGCTCTCTCCGCCGTCTCGCGCTTCGATACGGCCGCGGCCGCCATCGTATCGCGCACCGCCGCCCGGCTCGAGGAGCAGGGCCTGCGGGTGGAATTCGAGGGCGTTTCGGAAGCGCAACATCTTCTGCTCGACAAGATTGGCGGCTTCGGCGAGCCGGAGCCGGTGCACCAGCCGCCGGTGCCGCTCTATCTCCAGATCGTCGGCAAGATCGGCGAGACCTCGCTCGTCATGGCCGCCGAGGCCCGCGCCATGCTGGGTTTCGTCGGCGCCGTCATCGTCACCGTGGGCCGGACCATCGCCAATCCGCGGCGTTTCCGCCTTGTCCCCTTCGTTCATCACATGGAGAAGTCGGGCTTCGACGCGCTGCCGCTCGTCTGTCTGCTCACCTTCCTGATCGGCGCCGTGGTCGCGCAGCAGGGCGCCGTGCAGCTCCGCCAGTTCGGTGCGGAGGTCTTCACCGTCAATCTCATCGCCATCATTTTTCTCCGCGAGGTGGGTCTCCTTCTCACCGCGATCATCGTGGCCGGCCGGTCGGGCAGCGCCTTCACCGCCGAAATCGGCTCCATGAAGATGCGCGAGGAGATCGACGCCATGCGCACGCTCGGCCTCGATCCGATGGACATGCTCGTCCTGCCGCGCGTCGCCGCGCTCACGGTCACACTGCCGCTTCTCACCTTCATTGCCGACGTCATGGGCCTTGTCGGCGGCGGTCTCGTCGTCTTCTTCATGCTCGACATGTCGCCTGGCGTCTACATCACGCGCGTGCAGGAGGCGGTCGGCTTCTGGACGTTCGGCGTCGGCCTCGTGAAGGCGCCTTTCATGGCGGCGGTCATTGCGCTTGTCGGCTGCCGCGCCGGCCTCGCCGTCACGGGCAGTGCGGAATCCGTCGGCGCCATGACCACGAGTTCCGTCGTGCGCTCGATCTTTCTCGTCATCATCCTCGATGCGCTGTTCGCCATGTTCTTCACGGCGGTGGACATATGAGCACGGGCCGGAAAGGAGAGCCGATCATCGAGGTCGAGGGGCTCGATACGCGCTTCGGCGACAATGTCGTCCACGAGAATCTCGATCTCACGGTCAGGCGCGGCGAAGTCATCGGCATTGTCGGCGGTTCGGGGACGGGCAAGTCCGTCCTGCTTCGCACCATTCTCGGACTCAAGCAGCCCGATGCCGGCCGCATTCGCGTCTTCGGTCTCGATTTTTCGACGCTGCCGGAAGCGGAGCGGCGCCTGAACGAGCGGCGATGGGGCGTGCTCTTCCAGGACGGGGCGCTCTTCTCCGCGCTCACCGTCGCCGAGAACATCCAGGTTCCCTACCGCGAACATCTCGATCTTTCGCAGGAACTGATGGACGAACTCGCGGCCGTCAAGATCGCGATGGTCGGTCTTCGGCCCACCGCCTGCTCGCTCTATCCCTCGGAACTCTCGGGCGGCATGCGCAAGAGGGCGGGGCTTGCCCGCGCGCTCGCGCTCGATCCCGAAATCCTCTTCCTCGACGAGCCGACGGCGGGCCTCGACCCCATCGGCGCCGCTGCCTTCGACGAACTCATCAACGATCTCAAGGAAACGCTGGGCCTTACCGTCTTCCTCGTCACGCACGATCTCGACACGCTTCATGCGACCTGCGACCGGATCGCGGTGCTGGCAGAGAAGCATGTTATCCTCGTCGGCACGATCGACGACATGTTGCGTAGCAGCCATCCCTGGATTCACGAATATTTTCACGGGCCGCGTGCGCGCGCGGCTCTTGCAGGCAAATAAGGGTCATGGAAATCAAATCCAACAACGTCCTGATCGGCGCTTTCACGCTTGCCGCGATCGTGGGCATCTTCCTGTTCCTGCTCTGGGTGAGCGGGGTGCAGCTCAACAAGCAGTTCGCCTACTACAGGATCGTCTTCGACGGCTCGGTCTCGGGCCTCTCGGAGTCTGGGCCGGTGCAATATAACGGCCTTCCCGTCGGCAAGGTCACCGACCTTCGGCTGATGGACAACAACCCCAACAAGGTTGTCGCCATCATCGAGATCGATGCGCGCACCCCGGTGAAGGAAGATTCCATCGCGCAGCTCGAACTCTCCGGCCTCACCGGCGTTGCCTTCATCCAGCTCACCGGCGGCAGCCCGGAGTCGGC
>JAGUWA010000270.1 GCA_020062605.1 Parvibaculum sp.
CCGCAAGGCGGTGCATGAGGGCGAGATGACGGCAGAGGAGGCGAACTCGGAGAAATACGCGCTCGCGACCAAGCAGATCGCCCGTCAGCCGCGTTTCGATGGGGTGGAGGCGCTGCCGGCGAGGCTCAGGGAGCTGATCGAGCGTTCGGAGCGGCTTTATGCGCGGGTCGAGCGTCTCGATACGCAGCTTCGTGTGAACGGGACCGCCGCACCGAAGAGCCACCCGCTTGCCGAGCAGTTCGCCCGTGTCGAAGGCTTCTTCCGCGAGCATCTGGCCATGGAGTTTCCGCGCCGCGAGTTTGGCCGACGCAAGCACCGCCCCGAATAGGTTCGGCAAGTTCCAAAAGAAAAAGCCCCGCGAAAGCGGGGCTTTTTTGTCTGGTCTTGAGGTGCTCGAGGTCAGCCGCCAATAAAACCGTACTTCTTCTTGAACCGGCTCACACGGCCACCACGATCGAGGATCTGCTGGCCGCCGCCGGTCCAGGCCGGGTGCGTCGTCGGATCGATGTCCAGAACCAGCGTTTCGCCCTCGGCGCCGTAGGTCGAGCGGGTCTTGAACGTGGAGCCATCGTTCATCTGAACGGTGATGAAGTGGTAGTCCGGATGGGTATCTTTCTTCATGGCTCTCGGCCTTCCTGAAGCTTTGGGCCTGCCCGCAGGGGCCCGGTGTCTTGCAATGGCGCGCGGCGGCACTCCTTCAGGAATGCCTGCGCTGCCGGAATGGGGGCTTATAACGAAGGCCGGATGCCGTTGCAAGGCCGGTTTTCGCGCCCTTCCGAAGGTTTTGTGCGGTCATGCCGCAGCCGCCGGCAGGCCCGTGTCATTGCTCCCGGGCCTGCATGATTGCTATATCAGCCGCGCGCCGAAACTATACACGGGTGCCGGGCCTGGCATAGGGTCGCCTCCCTTGCGCGAACAGCCGGGAATGCCGACCGGGAGCGCCAATCGAGAGCCTTATGAGCGAAACACCAAATCCGGTCGTCGAGGCCATTGAAGAAGAAGCGCTGCGCCGGAAGCCCGCCAAGGGTGCTCGCCCGCTGCTGCGGCTTCTGCCCTTTCTCGGCCGCTACCGTGCGATGGTGGCGCTTGCCTTTGTTGCCCTCGTCTTCGCGACGCTTGCGACGCTCGCAATCCCCATGGCGAGCCGCCGCGTGATCGACAACGGCTTCAGCCGCGAGAATGCAGCTTTCATCGACCAGTATTTCCTCGCCCTGATCATCGTCGCCCTGGTGCTCGGCGTTGCGAGCGCGGCGAGGTTCTTCTTCGTAAGCTGGCTTGGCGAGCGGGTTGTCGCGGATCTCAGGCGGGACGTTTACGAACACATTCTGAAACTCTCGCCGGCCTTCTTTGAGCTCACGCGTACGGGCGAGGTGCTGTCGCGCCTCACCGCCGACACCACGCTCATCAAGACGGTGGTCGGTTCCTCGGCGTCGATAGCGCTTCGCAACGTGTTTCTGTTCTTCGGCGCGGCGGCGATGATGGCGGCGACGAGCCCCTATCTTTCGGGCCTCGTGCTTCTCGCCATTCCGGCCATTCTCCTGCCGCTCATCGTCTTCGGGCGCTGGGTCCGGCGCCTCTCGCGTTCGGCGCAGGACCGGCTTGCGGATACGAGCGCCTTCGGAATGGAAAGTCTCAACGCCATTCAGATCGTGCAGGCTTTCACGCATGAGAAGATCGACAATGAGCGCTTCGCCGCGCATGTCGAGCATGCTTTCGACAGTTCGCGTTCGCGCATCGTGGCGCGTGCCATCCTCACGGCGCTGGTCTTTTTCTTCGGCCTGTCGAGTGTCGTCGGCGTGCTCTGGGTCGGTGCGAATGCCGTTCTTGCCGACACGATGTCGGGCGGCGAACTGTTCGAATTTATCCTCTATGCCGTTTTCGCCGCCTCCGCGCTTGCGGCGCTTTCGGAAATCTGGGGCGACATGCAGATGGCGGCGGGCGCAACCGAGCGGCTGATGGAGCTTCTCGATGTCGAGCCGGCCATTGCTGCGCCTACGCGGCCCATCCCCATCGAAACGCCGCGCGGCGAAATCTCCTTCGAGAACGTAACCTTCTCCTATCCCTCACGCCCGGGAATATCCGCGCTGCATGACTATTCGCTGACCGTCTCGCCGGGTGAAACGGTGGCGCTGGTCGGCCCGTCGGGCGCCGGCAAGAGCACGGTCTTCCAGCTTTTGCTGCGATTTTACGACCCGCAACAGGGCCGTGTCCGGCTCGACGGTGTCGATCTCACCGATGCAGATCCGAAAATGCTGCGCAGCCATCTGGCGCTTGTGCCGCAGGAAACGGTCGTCTTCGGCACAACGGTTGCCGAGAACATCCGCTACGGGCGGCCAGAGGCGACGTTCGAGGAAGTGCGCGCGGCGGCCGCGGCAGCGCGGATCGACGATTTCATCACGCGCCTGCCGCAGGGCTATGAAACAGAAGTCGGCGAGCGCGGCGTGACGCTTTCGGGCGGACAGCGTCAGCGCATCGCTATTGCGCGGGCGATCCTCCGCGACGCGCCGGTCCTCCTGCTCGACGAGGCGACGAGCGCGCTCGATGCGGAGAGTGAAAAACTCGTGCAGCAGGCGCTTGAAGGTCTGATGCAGAACCGCACGACGATCGTCATCGCGCATCGGCTTGCGACGGTGCTCAAGGCGGACCGCATCGTGGTGATGGACGAGGGCCGCGTCGTCGCCTCCGGTACACATGAGGAACTGGTGAAGCAGGGCGGACTTTATGCCCGCCTTGCGCGGCTGCAATTTGCGGCCGGACAGGATTTCGAAATCGCCACGGGCGAGCGTTCCGCCAATATCGGCGGCTGACAGCACAAGAAGGGGAGAGCATGTCCAGGGGTTGGCGTATCGCGGGCTATATTGCCCTTGCCGTTATCGTGGGCGTCAGTGTTCTCGTCTGGCGCTTTCTTTCCGCAGCCGGTTATTTCACCGGCATTCGCCAGGAAATCGCCGCCGATTGCCGTGCCATTCCCGCCGTTCCGGGGCCTGAGGACATCGCGATCGATCACGAGCGAAAGCTTGCCTATGTCTCGGCTTACGACCGCCGCGCGGTCATGTCGGGCGCGCCGGGATCGGACGCCGTTCGCGGCGGTATCTACGTGATCGACCTCTCGGCACCTGAAGCCGACTGGGCTCTCTCCCCCGTCACACCGTCCATGCCCGAGGATTTCCGGCCGCACGGCATCAGCCTTCATGTCGGCGCCGATGGCGCGCGCAAGCTCTTTGCCGTCAGTCATCCTGCCAAGGGGGGCGACAGAGTCGAAATTTTCGATGTCGCAGCGGACGGCACGCTCTCGCATGAGGAGAGCGTCGAAAGCTCGCTTTTCGTGTCGCTGAACGATGTGGTGGCGGTCGGTCCGCGCAGCTTCTATGCGACGAACGACCACACGACAAAGAGCGGCCTTGTGCGCACGCTTTCCGACGGGCTGTTGCTGCGGAACTCCAACGTCGTCTATTTCGACGGCGGCGAAGCCTCGGTCGCCGCGGACACGCTTCTCTATCCGAACGGCATCAACGTGAGTCCTGACGGCAGCACGATCTACGTCGCCTCCGCGCTCGGCATGAGCATGTATGTCTATGAGCGCGATGCCGAAACGGGTGCGCTTGCGGGCGCCGATCATGTCCGCCTTGGCACCGGCGTCGACAACATCGATGTGCAGCCGGACGGGACGCTGCTCATCGGCGCACATCCGAAAATCCTCGATTTTGTCTCTCACGCTTCCGACCCTGCGGAGCTTTCGCCGAGCCAGGTTGTCAGGATCGAGCCGTCGCAGAAGAAGGCGGGCACGATCTATCTCAATCTCGGGGAAGAGATTTCAGGTGTCAGCGTTGCCGCCGGCTATGGGGACAAGATGCTGCTCGGGCAGGTATTCGAGCCGCGCGTCCTCGTCTGCACCCAGCCGCGGGAACTGCGCGCCTGGTGATCAGCGCTCCGTGAGCTTGAACTCGATGCGGCGGTTGCGGCGGTTGGCCGCCTCGCCGCGTCCCTGTTCGAGCGGGTGAAACTGGCCGAAACCGGCGGCGACCAGCCGGTTCTCGGGAACGCCCTTTTCGACGAGGTAGTTCACGACCGCGATCGCGCGGGCGCTGGAAAGATACCAGTTCGAAGGGAATTGCGGCGTTGAGATCGGGTTCGCGTCTGTGTGGCCGTCGACGCGCAGCACCCAGGGGATATCGCCGGGAATTTCAGCGGCTATCTCCCGGATCGCCTGAGCGATCTTGTCGAGCTGCTGCTTGCCCGAGGGATTGATATCGGCTGAGCCCGAGGCAAAAAAGATCTCGGACTGCATGGCGAAGCGGTCGCCGACGATCTCGATGTCCTGCCGGTCGCCGAGGATGGCGCGCAAGCGGCCGAAAAATTCGGATCTGTACTTCGCGAGTTCCTGAACCTTCTGCGCGAGCGCCGCATTGAGGCGGCGGCCGAGATTCGCGATCTGCGCCTGCTGTTCCCGGTCTTTCTGTTCGGCCGCGTCGAGCGCCGCCGACAGCGTTGCCAGCTGGCGGCGCAATGCCGATATCTGCTGGTTCAGAAGTTCCACCTGCGCGAGCGCCTCGTTCGAGACCTGCTCCTCGTCGGCGAGCGCGCTTTCGAGTTCGGCAACGCGCGAACCGGCGCCCGCGCCTTCCTCGGCGAGTGCTGCGAGGCGGTCGCGTTCGGCCGTAGCGGAGGAAAGAGACTCCTGCAGCGACAGGATCGTCGTCTGCAGGTCGGCCTTTTCCTGCCGTTCGAGCGCAAGCTGGTTCACGAGTTCGGCGATCTGGCTCCTGAGGTTCTCGAGTGCTGAGTCCTTGTTACTTACAAGCTGGCTCAGGAAGAACTGCGTGATCATGAAGATCGTGAGCAGGAAGATCAGCACCAGCAGCAGGCTCGACATCGCGTCGACGAAGCCCGGCCAGTAATCCCCGCTCGGGGCGCGGCCTCTTATGCGTCTGCTGACGAGCGCCATGACGCGTCAGCCCCGCGGGCCGAGACGATGGGCCAGTTCTTCGAGCACTGGCTGCAAGGCCCGCTGGTTCTCGGCCATCTGCACCAGCAGCTGTCGTTCGGCGTGCATCTGCTCTGTGAGCGCGATGATCTGGCCGGCAAGCGCCTTCAGCGATGCCTGGTCGCCGCCGGAGGTAAGCGCCTGCTCGATGTTGCGCAGCCGCTTGGCCGTCTCGCCCAGCATGGCCGGTGCGGCGGGATCATAGTCGCCCGCGAGGTTCGTCACCGTGGAAAGCCATTCTTCAAGCTCGTTGTAGAAGCGGTTCTGCGCCTGCCCGGCCTGAAGGTCGAGGAAACCGAGGACGAGCGATCCGGCAAGGCCGAAAAGCGAGGAGGAGAAAGCGGTGCCCATGCCCCTCAGCGGACCGTCGAGGCCGGCTTTGAGATTAGCGAAGACCGTCGCCGGATCGGCTGCCTCGACGCTCAGGCCCTGGATCGTCCCTGCGACGGAGGTAACGGTCGTGAGGAGGCCCCAGAAGGTACCGAGAAGGCCGAGGAAGATCAGCAGGCCGATGATGTAGCGCGAGATTTCGCGCTGTTCGTCGAGGCGCGAACCGAGCGAGTCGAGGATCGAGCGCATGGAGAGCGCGTTCAATTGCATCCGTCCCGTGCGGCCGCCGAGCATCGTCGCCATGGGTGCGAGGAGCTGGGGCGGGGCAGGCGTGGCGAGACCGGGGTCGGCGC
>JAGUWA010000279.1 GCA_020062605.1 Parvibaculum sp.
CGGATCGTGCGAGAGCACGTTGTAGCCCAGGAAATTTTCGCCAAGCAGCATCGTCACGACGCCGGTGCCCGCATAAATCAGGACGCCGACCCCTGCAAGCGCATGCAACAGACGCGGGGGAAGAATGCGCATCATCTCATCCACGCCATACACGAGGGCATAGAGGATGAAAGCCACCGCGAAAACGACGCCGGCCTGAAAACCGCCACCGGGTCCGTAGTCGCCATGCCACTGCACGTAGAGCGCATAGAGAATGATCGGCGAAATGAGAAGCTTCGAGACGACGCGAAGAATGGAGTGATGTTCCACGGGCGATTACTCCTTGCCGCCGTCTTTGCCGGACTGCCGGATACCAGCGCCCAGAAGCAGCAATACGGCGATGGCTGCCGTGAAAATGACCGCCGTTTCGCCAAGCGTGTCGTATCCGCGATAGCTTGCAAGCACGGCCGTCACGATGTTGGGAACGCCGGTGTCGATCGGTGTGCGTTCGATATAGGCGGGCGCGACATGCAGGTGGATCGGTGCGTCCGCGGATCCGAAGGCGGGCATGTCGAGCGTGCCGTAGATCAGGGCGGCGCCCGCGACGAGGCAGACAAGGACCGGCAGGAAAACGGAATGCACCGGCTTCTTCTCCTCGCGCACGGTGAGCGCGAGGGTACCAAGCATCAGCACGGTCGATATGCCCGCGCCAACCGCCGCCTCAGTGAATGCCACGTCGACGGCATCAAGTGTCACGAAGAGGCTGGCCGAGAGCAGACTGAAGACGCCTGCTAGCATCACCACTGCGAAGAGGTTCCGCAGGTGCATGATGGCGATCGCCGTTACCACCAGAAAGGTGAAAAGCAGAATGTCGATGGTGGCGATTCCCAGGAGGTCGGCACTCATGATTTCGCTGCCTTTTTTGCCGTTTCGCCGATGACTTCCGCGGCTTCGTTGCGGCGCAGGCGCACGGGTCTGATTCCGGCGATGAAAGCCGCGTTCGCGACCGCGTGGGTGGCGGTGGGGCTGGTGATGAAGAGAAAGAGGCTGATCAGAAGAAGCTTCACCGTCGCCTGTGTGAAACCGGCCTGGATCATCATTCCGACGAGCATGAGTTCGGCCCCGACGGTGTCCACGATGCCCGCGGCGTGCAGCCGGGACCAGACATCGGGCAGGCGGATCAGGCCGAAGGTGCCGATCAGCAGAAAGACGGCGCCGGCAGCGAAGGCAATTCCGCTCGCGATGTCGCGGAGAAGGTCGATGGTTGACATGTCCATCAGCGGTCTTCTCCGTTCGCGCTTGCGCGCCCAAGCGCGCGATAGCGGAAGAATTTCAGGATGGCGATCGTGCTCACGAAGTTGATGAGCGCATAGAGCATGGCGATATCGAGGAAATCCGGCCTGCCGGTAATGAACCCGAGGATACTCAGCAGAAGCACGGTCAACGTCCCGAAAGTGTTGACTGCCAGTACGCGATCGTAAAGCGTCGGCCCTGCAAAGAGCCGGATCAGAACGAGCAGGATGGCAACGAAAATCGCCGCGGCGGCCGCAAGAAACATTGGCATTTCAGCGAACCTCGACGGCGGTGACACGCTTGTCCATCTCCGCGAACCCCTCGGGCGCAGCGAAGCCTTCGGTCAGCGCATGGACAAGAAAGCGGCCGCCGCCCGCTTCCACTGTCACGGTGCCCGGTGTGAGCGTAATCGAGTTGGCGAAGATGACGTGCCCCATCTCGGTCTTCTGCGTGCAGGGAATGGCGATCAGTTGCTGGCTGATCGGCATTTGCCGGGCGAGGATGACCTTCGAGACGGCGACGGCAGATTTAAAAACCTCGCGACCGAGCCAGCCCCAGTAGAGGAGCAGCGAGAGGCGAAGCTGCAGCGGTACGGCTTCCTCGTCGAGAAGCTTCATGCGCGCCGCAATGAAGACGGTGAAGAGGCAGGAGAGAATGCCGAGCGTCAGCAGAAACGGTTTGAAATAGCCGGACAGAGCCAGCCAGAGCGCAAACAATGCGATCAATAACCCGACGGCCTTTGTCATGATCTCCCTGCTGGCAAGTGGCACGAACGGCCATGGCGGGGCGCCGGTTGCCCGGAGATGATGCCGGGACCGCACAAGCGCGCGGCTGACGAGAACCTCCAATCGCCCGAAGCGCCGGAACCCCTGTTGATTGATGCCAATATGCAATGCGCCTGCGGGCAGGGCAAGAAAGACCGGAGTTTCTGCGCCAATTTCCGGCGGCCCGGCACGCTTTCAATGTTTAACCAACGCTGTTATAGTTATCATAATAAAGAGGGGGCCTTGGGGGAGGAACCACGGGCCATCAAGAAATTCCGGTTCGGCCAATATTGAGGCCAAACCTTTCGTTGACTGTCCGGATGACGATCGTGGTGGGGATGGAAGAGCGTTTGGAAAGTGTGGCGGATTCCGTCGACGTGTCTTTCGAGGTCACGGGCGTCGTCAAATGGTTTGATGCGGTCAAGGGCTACGGCTTCATCATTCCCGATGACGGGCGGGACGATGTTCTGCTTCACCTGTCCTGCCTGAAGCAGGCGGGGCGGGATGGGCTTGACGAAGGCACCACCGTGACTTGCGAGGCGGTCCGCCGCCCCAAGGGAAACCAGGCCATCAAGGTTCTCGACATCGACGATACCACGGCCGTCAAGCCAGCAGCGGAAGGCGCTCGCGCGGCCAGCCGTTCGGGCGTGGCGCAAGTTGTTCCGATCGGCGACTTCGAAACCGTAACGGTCAAATGGTTCAACCGGGCGCGCGGCTATGGGTTCGTGACCCGTGGCGAGGGGACGCCGGACATTTTCGTTCACATGGAAACGCTGCGCCGATTCGGGGTCCGCGACCTCACGCCGGGCGAACAGGTGAAGGTGCGTTTCGGCGAAGGCCCTAAAGGGCTCATGGTCGCCGAAATGTTGCAGGACACGTCTTCAGGCAACTGATCGTATTTTATCCCATCGGCAGTGCATGCTATCAGGACGGCATCCGCCGTTTGGCGGCTGCATGTGCAACACCTCGTTGAATTCGGCCGAATGAGCGAAACAGAAGACGATAACCCACCGGAAGGCTTCGTCCTTTCGACGAGCCGGGGGCCTTATACGACCCACAACGGGCCCTTCTATCACAAGGTAACCGCGGATGGTTTCGTGCATGGCGTGCGCGTGAAGAAGCGCCACTGCAATTCACGAGGCATCACGCATGGCGGAATGCTCATGGCCTTCGCCGACGGGTTGCTCGGGACCGCCGTCTGGCGCGAGACGCAAACCGTCGCGCTGACCGTTCGGATGAATTCGGACTTTCTGTCCTCGGCGCGACCGGGCGAGTGGCTTGAGGGGACGGCTCGGGTGACGCGGGCAACGAAGTCGGTTGCCTTTTGCGAAGCCGAGCTCCATGTCGGCGGCCGGGCCGTTCTGAAGGCGAGTGGCGTCTTCAAGCTGATGTCCCGGCACAAAGCCGAAGGCTGATCGTTCGTTTTTCTCTGCGGAGTTGCGGCGGGCGCTTCAACGGGTGTATTTGCAGGGCATGTCGGGGCGTAGCGCAGCCTGGTAGCGCATCTGCTTTGGGAGCAGAGGGTCGCGTGTTCGAATCACGCCGCCCCGACCATTCCATCTCCAGACCGGACCCGAGAACGAAACAGGCGGCCCCGGAGGGGATCGCCTGCAGGCGCATATTCTCCGGGGGTGCCGTATTCAGGCGGCCTGGGGCATGGCGAGGCCGAGTTCGTCCTTATGGAGCCACCAGGCGCGCGCGGCGAGGCGCTCGACCGCTGCGGCCGGCCAGACCGGAGTGCCCTGGCGGTGTACGGGACCGGTCAGGTCGAGGACGCATTCGATGTCGAGATGATTGAACCCCTGGGCAGCGAGCAGGGAGATGGCGGTGTCGCGGTCGAGGTAACGGGGCGGAATGCTCATAGGGGATACTCCTTCGTCGCAGAAGAGCTGCGGTACTCATTGCCGAAGTCGCCGCGCCGTGGCGATGGTCTTGTTATCGCTTGCAAATTCGTCGCTTTTGGGGCGATAAGAATAATGTTTCGCGACGGTCTCCGGCAGGCGGGGGCAGAGTTTCAAGGGGTCCGAATTGGCACGCGCACGCATCTACAAACCCGCCAAGACAGCCATGCAATCGGGACGGGCCAAGACCCGGAAATGGGTCCTGGATTTCGAACCGGGCAGCGCGCGCAAGGTCGAGCCCTTGATGGGCTGGACCAGTTCGGGCGACACCAATGCGCAGGTAACGCTTCGCTTTGACACGAAGGAAGAGGCCGTTGCCTATGCCGAGAAGCACGGTATCGAGTATCAGGTTTTCGAGCCCAGAACGCAGCGCCGCTCGATCAAGTCCTATGCCGACAATTTCAAGTTCGGCCGCCAGAGCCTCTGGACTCACTGAGGCCGGTTCCCGGTCCCGTAGCTCAACCGGATAGAGCAACAGATTTCTAATCTGTCGGTTGCAGGTTCGAGTCCTGCCGGGATCGCCATTGCAGGCGTCAATCCGCCACGTCGAGTGCGCGCAGGGCCGAAGCCTTCAGCGATTGGCGGAGCTCGCGATACTCCGCCCAAGGGTCCGGGCGCTCCTTTGCGAAAGCAGTCTTCACCGTCATTTCATTTGCGGCCTTCGTCCTGCCGAGGTTGTCCCATGACAATGGCCATGCGACCGGTGCGCCAGCGCGAGCGCGCGGCGAGTAGGGGGCGATGGCCGTCGAGGTGCGATCGTTCCGGAAATAGTCGATGAAGATGCGGCCCTTGCGGATGGACTTGGTCATTTTCGCTACGTAGCGCTCCGGCATCTCGTCGGCCATGCGCTTCGCGACGGCGGCGGCGAATGATTTCACGACGGGCCATTCGTGGCGCCGGACGAGCGGCGCGACAACATGGATGCCCTTGCCGCCCGTCAGCATCGGGAAACTCTGGAGGCCGAGCGCGTCGAGGACATCCCGCATCTCGCCTGCTGCGTTTTTCACTTCCGTGAACGGGACCTCCGGACCGGGATCTAGATCAAAGACCAGGCGATCCGGGCGCTCTATATCGTCGATACGCGAACCCCAGATGTGAAACTCGAGAACGCCCATTTGGGCGGCCGACACGAGCCCCTTCGTGCCGGTTATGTAGAGATATTTCTCCCGTTCCTTCGTGCCTTTCACGTCGAGTTCGTGGAATCCCTCGCCGAGGCCCGCGCCTGCGTGACGCTGGAAAAAGCATTGCTTCTGGCGCCCTTCCGGACAACGGACGAGACTGACAAGCCGGTTCTCAAGATGGGGCAGTATCCAATCGGCGGCTGTTTCCAGGTAACGGGCGAGCTCGATCTTCGTGATGCCCTGTTCGGGGAAAAGAATGCGGCCGGGATGGGAAATGCGGACGCCATGGACTTCGCCGGATTCCGTTTCTGCCGTCATGTCTTCCACCTCTTCGACGGGTGTGGCTTTCTCGCGGACAACAGTCTCCGCTTTCTCTCCCGTGAGGAAATCAATGCAAAGCGTTGAATACAACCTCCGCATCGCCCAGATACCGCCTTATTTCTCCATATTGTCGATGGGGTCGAAATCTGACCAAGCTGTAACTTGTGGCTGGGTGGTGGCCTCGGGATCATCGAGGAGAACAATGTGCGGTCGTGCGGGCAGGAAATCGCCCCTGGGCACGGAGGGAGGAAGGATATGAACTACAACACGAAGCGGGTCGCCGCCGTCCGGAGCCGGAATGCACAGTTGCGGCCAGGCATGATCGCGTGGCTCGTCGTTCTGGCCGGCCTCGTCTTCTCGATGAGCGTGGGCGCATCCGGAGCCGATGGGCTTGCCGATCCGAGCAAGCCCGATCCGGCTATCGAAGGTGCGCCAAACGAAGCGTCCGGCGAGGATCTTTACCAGCGCGGTTTCTATCCGGAGGCGATGGCCGAGTGGAAGCGGGCCGTAGAAGAGAAACAGGATGCAGGTGCGGCCTTCCAGCTCGCCGAAGCCTATTTCGATGCCGCCGTCGTCGAACGGAACATGGAAGAGGCAATCAAGTACTACACGATGGGCGCGGAGTGGGGCGATGCACGTGCGCAAGCCGATCTCGGCACGCTGTTCGACAAGGGGTGGGGCGTCCCTCAGGACTTGGCCAGGGCGGCCAAGTGGTATGAAGCGTCGGCCCGGCAGGGACATCCGAGCGCGCAATACAATATTGGCGTCATGTACGAGGAAGGTGCAGGCGTCGAGGTCAACAAGGTGAAGGCCTACATGTACTACCAGTTGGCGATCGAGGGCGGGTTTCCGAAATTCGCGACCGAGGCTCTCGAGAATCTGTCGGCGACGATGACGCCGGGCGAAATCAAGGAGGCGACCAGGATGGCACGGGCCTTCAAGCCGCTGACCCGCGAAGAGAGCGCCGCCGAGATGAATGTAACCGCGAAGGCACTGACCGGAGAAAGCGCCGTGGAATAATCCGCTGAGCGGTGCTGATGTGCTGATGTGTGAACGGCCCCGGCTATCATGCCGGGGCTTTTGTTTTCCCGCACATGAGGCCTTCTCATTCGCTATCATTAATAGATCAATGAGCGGAGGCAGCATGACGGATGTGTGGTCGAACTGGTCTGGTTGGGTGAAAGCCTGGCCGAAGGAACTGGCGGCGCCCTCGACGGAGGAGGAAGTTGCCGAGGTTCTGAAGACGGCCGCGGCTCCGGTTCGCGTTGCCGGACGAGGACATTCCTTCACGCCGCTTGTCGAGACCGACGGTACCATCATGACGATGTGGGCTCTGCGCGGAGTGGTGGATCACGACGAGACCACGCAGACCGCGCGCATCAAGGCGGGAACGACGATCCGCGACCTGGGGCCTGAGCTTTTCGAACGCGGCCTCGCTCTCATCAATCAGGGCGATATCGACCGGCAGGCGCTAGCGGGCGCTGTCGGCACCGGCACGCATGGAACCGGCGGCGCGCTTGGTTCGGTCTCCGCGGCAGTGGAAGGCTTCCGTCTGGCAACGGCGGGCGGCGATATCCTTACCTGCAGCCGAAACGAAAACGCGGACGTGTTCGATGCGGGGCGGGTGAGCTTCGGGAGCCTTGGCGTGATGACCGAGATCACGATGAAGTGCCGTCCGGTCTATGCACTGGAAGAGACGGGCGGGCGTATGCCGATCGAAGAGGCGCTCGCGCGCGCGCCTGAACTTCGCGACAGCGAGCGGCATTTCGAATTCTTCTGGTTTCCCTTCGCGGATCAGGCGCTCGTGAAATTTCTGAAAGAGACGGACAAGGAACCGCGGCCGAGGCGCCGTCGTCCCGACGGTGAAATGGCGCCGAGCGACAAGACGATGATGTGGGCCTGCGAGGCGTCGCGTTATCTTCCGTTCCTGCGTGGGCCGATTCAGAAGTATCTCACCTCGGCGAGCGGCTCGCGCTATTCCGGTGGCGCGGCGGAGGGCGAGGGCAAAGAGAAGGGCAAGGTGCGCTGGTCTCACGATGCGTTTCCGAGCGACCGCAATATTCGCTTCAACGAGATGGAATATGCGGTGCCCGCTGAAAAGGGACCGGACTGCATCCGCGAGGTCGGCGAGCATATGCGCAAATGCGGGATCAATTTTCTGTTCCCGCTCGAATTTCGTTATGTGGCGGCGGACGATGCCTGGCTCAGCCCGTTTTATAACCGCGACAGCGTCACGATCTCCGTGCATCAGTATCACAAGCAGCCCTACAAGGAGCTTTTCGCGGGCGTGGAAGACATCTTTCGCCGCTATGAAGGGCGGCCGCATTGGGGAAAGCTTCACACGCTTGGCGCTGCCGACTTCGAAACGCTCTATCCCCGATGGGGCGACTTCCAGAATGTGCGGCAGCGTCTCGATCCCGCAGGGAAATTCCTCAATTCCCATCTGAAGCGGATATTCGGGGTGAGTTAGTCGAACTCGACGATCGCGACAACCTGTCCTTCCGAGACGGCGTCTTCCTCAGCAACGAGGATTTCCACGAGACTGCAATCCGCAGGCGCCGAAACGGGTATTTCCATCTTCATGGATTCGAGGATCAGGATCGGATCGTCTTCCTCAAGCCGGTCTCCCGGTTTCGCTTCGATCTTCCAGACCTTGCCGGTGATCTCGCTTTTCACTTCTTTCCGGGGCACGGCCTCGTCTCCTTCGCCTTCAGCTTTCGGCTGCATGCAATCGCGCAAAGCCAGCTTCGATATCGGCGACAAGATCGCCGATATCCTCAAGTCCGGCATGAAAGCGCAGGATCTGGCCTTCCGCGCTCCAGTCAGTTGCCGTTCTCATCTTCTTTGGATATTGCGGGATGACAAGGCTCTCGAAGCCGCCCCAGGAATAGCCCATGCCGAAAAGTTCGAGGCCATCGAGAAATGCGGCGAGAGCCTTCTCCGAACAAGGCGCAAGCTCTGCCGAAAAGAGGCCGCAAGCACCGGTGAAATCGCGTTTCCAGATTTCGTGTCCCGGGTCGTCCGGAAGTGCGGGGTGCAGCACGCGCTTCACCTCCGGCCGTGTCGCAAGCCAGTGCGCAAGCGCGATGCCGGTTTTCATGTGCCGTTCGAGGCGTGTGGAGAGCGTCCTGATGCCGCGCAGCACAAGATAGACATCGTCAGGCGCGACGCATTGGCCGATAGCGCCATGCGTATCGAGCAACTCCTTCCACGCGGCTTCGGTGGTCGTGATCGAACCCATCATTACGTCCGAGTGGCCGCAGAGATATTTGGTGACGGCCTGTATCGAAACATCGACGCCGTGTTCGAAAGGTTTGAAATAGAGTGGCGAGGCCCAGGTGTTGTCCAGCATGACCGTAATGCCCGAGCGATGCGCAGCTTCGGCAATGGCCGGAATGTCCTGCACTTCGAAAGTCACCGAGCCCGGCGACTCCGTGAAAATAACTTTCGTTTCGGGGCGGATCAGGCGCTCGATACCGCCGCCGATCAGCGGATCGTAATATTCGACGTCGACGCCGTAGCGGGCGAGAACGGTGTCGCAGAAGTGGCGCGAGGGTTGATAGACGCTGTCGACCATCAGGAGGTGATCGCCGGATTTCAGGAAGGCGAGCAGCGCGGTCGTCACGGCCGAGAGGCCGGAGGAGGTGAGGGCGGTCTTGTAGCCGCCCTCGAGTTCGGCAATGGCATCTTGCAGCGCAAATGTTGTGGGCGTCCCGCGGCGGCCATAGGTGACGGGCTGCGCGCGGGCCTTCACGGCTTCAAGCGTTGGATAAAGCACAGTCGAGGCATGATAAACCGGCGGATTGACGATGCCGAAATTAGCCTCCGGGTCGCGGCCTGCCGTCACGATCACCGTATCCTGCTTTTTCTTCGTCATTCGTCCCGCCGTCTTCGATATCCCGGTCGCGTTCAGCGCATTTAAGGGTAAAACCGGTGACGAGGCAAAAGGAGCGGGGGCTCGCGATCCCAGGGGTTTGCTCCCAAGGGTGTGGCGGGTAGTCTCATCGAATCGCAAACAGGCAGGCATCGGCTCCCGAAAGGAGAAGAATGAAGAATCCTCTGGTCGCCCTGATCGTCGGAATCCTGATCGGCGTCGGCGGACTTTATTTTTTCCTGCCCTACGATCCGCTCACCCTTGGCGGCGGGGCGGCGCGGGTTTCGTCCGACGCTGCCGATGGTGCCGACCGCGCCTTTGCCGGCGAGACGCTCAGGCGGGTCCGCAATCGCGGCTTTCTCCAGTGTGGCGTGAGCCAGGGGTTGCCCGGCTTCTCCAGCCCGGACGAACGCGGCAACTGGTCCGGCATCGATGTGGATTTCTGCCGCGCACTTGCGGCGGCGATCTTCGGCGACCCGGAGAAAGTGCGCTTCCGTCCGCTCTCCGCGAAGGACCGCTTCACCGCGCTTCAATCGGGCGAAATCGACATTCTTTCGCGCAACACGACATGGACGATGTCGCGCGACACGCAGCTCGGTTTCGATTTCATCGGCGTGACCTATTACGACGGCCAGTCCTTCATGGTCCGCAAGGCGGCGGGCATCAAGAGCGCCAAGGATCTTGCGGGCGGAACGATCTGTACCGAGACGGGGACGACGACCGAGCTCAACCTCGCCGACTATTTCCGCAGCCGCGGCCTCAGCTACAAGGTTCTTTCTTTCGAAAAGAACGAAGAGGCGCTGGTTGCCTACGACCGGGGCCGCTGCGACGCCTATACGACCGATGCGTCCGGCCTTTATGCGCAGCGGCTGAAGCTGACCGACGCCGACGCCAACATGGTGCTCGACGATGTGATCTCCAAGGAACCCCTCGGGCCGGCCGTTCGGCAGGGCGATCCTCAGTGGGAAGACATTGCGCGCTGGACGCTCAATGCCCTTCTCAATGCGGAGGAGCTCGGCATTACCTCCGATAATGTTGACGAAATGCTCGACAGCGACAATCCGCGTGTGAAGCGGCTCCTCGGGCGTGAAGGCGCCTATGGAGAGGCGGTTGGCCTCAGGCTCGATTGGGCGGTTCACGCGATCCGCGCCGTGGGCAATTACGGGCAGATGTTCGAGCGTAATGTCGGTACGGAGACGCCGCTCGGCATCAAGCGCGGTCTCAATGCGTTATGGACGGAGGGCGGTGTGCAATATGCCCCGCCGGTCCGGTAGGCGCGCATGAACCGGGGGCAAGGGCATAAACGAGATGGAAGCGCGGCGACGCCGTTCGGCTGGAACAACCCGCGCGTTCGCTCCTTTGTCTATCAGGCGTCCGTGCTTGTGGCCGTCGTCGCCGTCGTCTGGTTCTTTGCGACGACGGCGCAGGAGAATCTCCAGCGGCTCAATATTTCGTCGGGCTTCGGATTTCTCGACAACACGGCCGGCTTCGGCATCATCCAGACGCTGATCCCCTATAGCGAACAGTCGAGTTATGGCCGGGCCTTTCTCGTCGGTCTGCTCAACACGCTTGTCGTCGCCGTCATCGGTATCGTGTTCGCAACGCTGCTCGGCTTTCTCATCGGTGTGCTGCGCCTCTCGAACAATTGGCTGATTGCGAAGCTCGCCGCCGCCTATGTCGAGGTGATGCGCAACATTCCGCTGCTGCTGCATCTCTTCTTCTGGTACTTCGCGGTCCTGCGTCCGCTGCCGGGACCGTCGGAGAGCATTGAGCCGCTGCCGGGCGTGCTGCTGAACAATCGTGGGCTCATCCTGCCAGCGCCGGTCTTCGATGCGGGGGCGGTTATCTTCTTTGCTGCCGTCGCCGCCGCCATCATGGCGGGTATTTTCCTTGTCGTATGGGCCAGGCGGCGCCAGCGCGCGACGGGAAAGCTTTTCCCGGCATGGCGTAGCGTCGCCGCTCTCATCGTGGTGCTGCCCGCGCTCACCTGGTTCATCGCCGGCGCGCCGTTCCATCTCGATTTCGCGGTTGCGACCGCCTTCGACTATTCGGGCGGTATGCGGCTGCTGCCGGAATTCGTCGCTCTCGTTCTCGGTCTCACGCTTTACACCGCAGCCTTCATAGGCGAGATCGTCAGGGCCGGCATCCAGTCCGTCGGCAAGGGGCAACGCGAGGCTGCCGCGTCTCTCGGCCTCAAGGAGGGGACGACGCTCCGCCTTGTCGTCATCCCTCAGGCGCTGCGCCTCATCATTCCGCCGCTGACGAGCCAGATACTCAACCTCACGAAAAACTCGTCGCTTGCCGTCGCCATTGCCTATCCGGACCTCGTCGCCGTCTTTTCCGGCACGGTGCTCAACCAGACCGGCCAGGCGATCGAGGTCATCGCCATCACCATGGCGGTCTATCTCACGCTCAGCCTCGTCACCTCGCTTGCCATGAACTGGTACAACGCGCGCATCGCGCTGAAGGAGCGCTGACGCATGGCAATGGAAGATGTGACAGGCCGTCCGCCGCCCAAGA
>JAGUWA010000022.1 GCA_020062605.1 Parvibaculum sp.
CGCCCGTGCGGCGCAGGCGGGCGTGCCTGCGGCACGGCTCGGCACCACGGGCGGTCGTGAATTGACAGTCAATGGCGGCGTTCCCATATCATTGACTGGGATGAAGGCCGCCCATGAAGGCTGGTTGCCGGCCTATATGGCGGCAGGCGCCGAGCTTTAACCTTCCGGGAGACCACGCATGGCCATGACCGCATCGGAAATCGAGCGCCTTATCAAGGAAGCGATCCCCGATGCTATTGTCGATATTCGCGATCTGGCCGGCGACGGCGACCACTACGCCGCGAACGTCGTCTCCGCCTCCTTCAAGGGAAAGACCCGCGTGCAGCAGCACCAGATGGTCTATGCGGCACTGAAGGGCGGCATGGGAAACGAGCTTCACGCATTGGCGCTGCAAACGAGCGCGCCTCAGGATTGACCCGCCTCGCGGCGAAAGGAGTTGCAGAGATGAGCGAAAATCCGGTCTTAGACCGCATCAAGAGCGAAGTATCCAGCGAGGACGTCGTCCTCTTCATGAAGGGCACGCCCGTTTTTCCGCAATGCGGCTTCTCGAACGCCGTGGTGCAGGTGCTGACCTATCTCGGTGTGCCCTTCAAAGGCATCAACGTGCTGGAGGATGACGACATCCGCCAGGGCATCAAGGAATTCTCCGACTGGCCGACCATCCCGCAGCTCTATGTAAAGGGCGAGTTTGTTGGGGGCTGCGACATCGTCCGCGAGATGTTCGAGCAGGGCGAACTGCGCGACTTCCTCGCCCAGAAGGGCGTCGAGACGGAAGCGGTGTAAGGCGCCCCGCCCGAACCGGACCCCGGACAAGAAAAAGGCCGCTCGCAAGAGCGGCCTTTTCGTTTGCTGTAGCGCGCGCAGCGATTAGCTGCGCGAGTAGAATTCCCGTCAGCGTAGCGTCAGCTACGCGAATAAAATTCAATGACGAGGTTCGGTTCCATGTGCGCCGCGTAGGGAACGTCCGCAAAGGCGGGCGTGCGCACGAACTTCGCCGTCATCTTGTCGTGGTCGACTTCGAGATAATCCGGCGTGTCGCGCTCGGCGCTCTGCGCGGCTTCGAGAACGAGCGCAAGCTGCTTCGACTTCTCGCGCACCTCGATCACATCGCCCTCGCGAACGCGATAGCTCGGCACGTTGACGCGCTTGCCGTTCACGAGCACATGGCCATGGCCCACGAACTGGCGGGCGGCGAAGACGGTCGGCACGAACTTCGCGCGGTAGACGACCGCGTCGAGACGGCGCTCCAGCAGGCCGATCAGGATCTCGCCCGTGTCGCCCTTCTGGCGGTCGGCTTCCTTGTAGATGCCGCGGAACTGCTTTTCGGAGATATTGCCGTAGAAACCCTTGAGCTTCTGCTTGGCGCGGAGCTGGACGCCAAAGTCGGAAAGCTTGCCCTTGCGGCGCTGTCCGTGCTGGCCGGGACCGTATTCGCGGCGGTTGACCGGGCTCTTCGGGCGACCCCAGATGTTTTCGCCCATCCGGCGGTCGATTTTGTACTTGGACTCCTGGCGCTTTGTCATCGCGGTTTCCTTGGGTCAAAAGTTAAGGAAACGCGCCCTCCTTTGCCCTTCCGGGCCGACAGGGAGCGGCTACAAGCGTCGCCTTTCCCACGGGTGCGTATCTAATGAAACCGGGCTCTCCCCAAAAATCGGATGGACGGGAGCCCGGTTCGAGGCGGGTTTTAGCGTGGGCCGCCGGGAGTGTCAAATCCCCGGGAAACAGCCTATTCCTGCGGCCCCTCGCCCTTGGGATAGCGCCGCGTCAGCGCGGCGACCACGCCCCTGAGCGTCCGGACTTCCTGCTCGGTAAGACCCGCACGCTGGAACATGTTGCGAAGGTTCCGGACCATGGAAGGCCGTTTCTCAGGCGGCTTCAGGAAGCCGAAACGGTCGAGCTCGCCTTCGAGATGCTCGAAGAAGCCGAGAAGCTCCTCCTTGTTCGCGGGCCGCGTCTGCTGATACTCGATCCGTTCCGCCTCGGTCGTATCGCCCGCCTTGTGCCACTCCCAGGACATGAGCAACACGCATTGGGCGAGGTTGAGCGAGGCAAAGGCCGGGTTCACCGGCACCATCATCAGTGCGTCGGCAAGCGCCAGATCGTCGTTTTCGAGGCCGGTGCGCTCCGGCCCGAAAAGGAGCCCCGCCCGGCCACCGCCCGCAAAGGCTTCCCGCATGCGCGCTGCAGCCGTTTCGGGCGTGAAGATCGGCTTCACCATGTCGCGGGGCCGCGCCGTGGTCGCGACGACATAATCGAGACCGGCAACCGCATCCGCCGTGCGGTCA
>JAGUWA010000374.1 GCA_020062605.1 Parvibaculum sp.
GGCCGATGGCGGCACGCGCACGGCCTCGATCACCGGCGCCTGGATCGCGCTGCATCAATGCATCGAATGGATGCGCGCCCGCTCGATGATCTCCGCGCCGGTGATCAAGGACCACGTGGCGGCGATCTCCTGCGGCATCTACAAGGGTGTTCCCGTTGCCGATCTCGACTATGCCGAGGATTCCGATGCCGATACCGATGCGAATTTCGTCATCACGGGCTCGGGCGGCATCTGCGAAATCCAGGGCACGGCGGAGGGCGAGCCCTTCTCGGAGGATGAGTTCCTCGCGCTGCTGAAACTCGCCAAGTCGGGCGTCGCCGATCTCGTGAAGCTCCAGAAGGAAATCATATCGAAATGACGCGCAAGTTCGAGGGCGGCAAGCTCGTGGTCGCAAGCCACAATCCCGGCAAGGTCCGCGAGATTGCCGATCTCCTCGCGCCTTTCGGCATCGAAACCGTCTCGGCGGGCGACCTCGGCCTTCCCGAACCCGAGGAGACGGGCGAAACCTTCCGCGAAAACGCAGAGCTGAAGGCGCTCGCCGCCGCGAAGGCGGCATCGCTTCCCGCGCTTGCCGACGACAGCGGTCTCTGCGTCGCTGCGCTCAGCGGCGCGCCGGGCATCCATTCCGCGCGTTGGGCGGGTCCGAACAAGGACTTCGACTTCGCGATGGAAAAACTCCGCCGCGGCATGATCGAGGCGGGCCTCTCCGATACCAGTGCGCATTTCGTCTGCGGCCTTGCGCTTGCCTGGCCGGACGGCCATGTCGACTATTTCGAGGGCCGTGTCGACGGCGAACTCGTCTGGCCGCCGCGCGGGGACAAGGGCTTCGGCTACGATCCCGTCTTCGTGGCGAACGGCTACGACATCACCTTCGGCGAAATGGAGCCGCGGGAAAAGCATGGCATCTCGCATCGCGCGCATGCCTTCCGGCAACTGGTCGATGCCTGCTTCGCCAGATAGCGCCGCGTTGCGGGCGCCCCTGGAAACCGAAGGCGGCTTCGCCGTTTATGTGCACTGGCCCTTCTGCCAGTCGAAATGCCCCTATTGCGATTTCAATTCCCATGTCGTCGCGAATATCGACCAGGCGCGTTGGGCGCGTGCGCTTGCGCGCGAGCTTGAGCATATGCGCGCGCTCACCGGGCCGCGCCGCGTGCGCTCCGTCTTCTTCGGTGGCGGCACGCCCTCATTGATGCTGCCCGAAACGGTCGGAAAGGTGCTCTCGAAAATCGCCACGCTCTGGACGATGGAAGAGAACGCCGAAATCACCCTTGAGGCGAACCCGACCAGCGTCGAGGCGGACCGCTTCAGGGGCTACCGGGCGGCGGGCGTCAACCGTCTTTCGCTCGGCGTGCAGTCGCTCGACGATGCCGAACTGAAATTCCTGGGGCGCCTGCATTCGGCGGAAGAAGCGTTACGCGCGATAGCCTTGGCGCGCGAGACCTTCCCGCGCCTTTCCTTTGACCTGATTTATGCGCGCCCCGGCCAGACGGCGCTGAAATGGGAGAAGGAGTTGCGGGCCGCGCTCGCCCATGCGGCCGATCACCTCTCTCTCTACCAGCTCACCATCGAGCCGGAGACGGCTTTTGCGCGGCTCTACGAGAAAGGCGCCTTCGCGTTGCCGGAGGATGAAGAAGCGGCGGATATGTATGCGCTGACGGGAGAAGTCTGCGCGGAAGCCGGATTGTCAGCCTACGAAGTATCGAACTACGCCGCCCCGGGCGCGGAATCCCGGCACAACCTCGTCTATTGGCGCTATGGCGATTACGTCGGCGTCGGTCCAGGCGCGCATGGGCGGATCGGCATGGGCGGGCAGGGTGCGCCGCGCCTTGCGACATGCGCGCGCAGGATGCCCGGCGACTGGATCGAAAGCGTCGAGCGCGACGGTCACGGTCTCGAAGGGCGGGAAGAAATTTCGTCCTCCGAACAGGGCGACGAGATGATGCTGATGGGCTTGCGTCTTGCCGAAGGTGTTTCGCTTGCCCGCTATGCACGCCTCACGGGCAGCGAAATTTCCGCCGCCCGCATCGAGGCCCTCGCCGCCGACAATCTTCTCGCGGTTGAAGATGGCATCCTTCGCGCGACACCCGAAGGCCGCATGCTGCTCGACGCCGTGCTCGCGCGATTGCTCGCTTAAAAACCCTCGACGTAGTCAGGCTGCGCTTCCGGCGCCGCGGCCTGGAATGGCGGCAGCGCCTCGCATCGCGCCACGATGCGGTTGATGCGAGGGTAGGGCGAGAGGTCGATCTCGAAGCGCCGGTAATTGACGTGCTGCGGCACAAGGAAAATATCCGCGATCGTCGGTCTGTCGCCGAAGCAGAAAGGCCGGTCTGGCCCGGTGGCGAGCAGGGCCTCCAGCGCCGAAAATCCCTTCTGCGCCCAATGCGCATACCAGCTTTGTCGCTTCTCCTCGTCGAGCCCCATCTCGCTCGCGAGATAGCGATGTACGCCCGAATTGTTGAGCGCGTGCATTTCGGCGGCGATGGCTGAAGCGAAGGCGCGCGCCCGCGCCCGGGTCAGCGGATCGGCGGGCAGGAGAGACGGATCGGGAAACACCTCTTCGAGATATTCGATGATGGCGGAAGACTGCGTGATGACGGCGCCCTTGTGTTCGAGCGCCGGAACGAGCCCTTGCGGATTGAGCCTGAGATAGCTTTCGGATTTCTGCTCGCTCGCCGCTCCGATATTCACCGACACATAGTCGTAGTCGAGCCCTTTGAGCGCCAGCGCGATGCGCACGCGATGGCCCGCCGAATTGCGGAAGAAATTATGCAGGCGCAGTTCGGCCATGGAGGCCTCCTTCTAGAACACCTCCGGCCGGAAGCTCGTCGGCGCCGGGTCGATCACCACCGCGCCGCCCGGCCTTATCTCCAGCACGGCGAGCCCGCGCTCCGTGCGGCCATCCGGCAGGAAGCGGAAAATGCCGTCGACGCCCGCAAAGCCGTCCGGATTGGTCAGCGCTTCCGGCGTGAAGCGTTCGCTCTCGGGCAGGCTTGAAAGCGCAATGGCGAGGCTCACCGCGTCATAGCCGAGGCTGGCGATGCGGGGCGGCGTCGCGCCATAGGCGCGGCGATAGCGCACCAGAAACTGTTCGTGGCCTTCCGGCGGCGCCGCCGGATACCAGGCGCCGTTGAGCGGCGGTTCGCGCGCAAGCGAGGGATCGTCCCAGAGCCCGGTGCCGAGAAACTTCACGTCGCGCGGATCGACGTCGTAATAGGGCAGCAGCGGCGCCAGCGACTTGAGCTCCGATCCGCCCTCGGGCAGCAGCAGCGCATGATAGTTGCCGCCGCCGTAAGCGCGCGCGACGCGCTCCGCCGGCTCATACATGCCCTGCGCGCTGGACGGATAGCTCGCGCTTGCCACCACTTCACCCGCCCGCGACGAGACCGCGCTCTGGAAGGCCGCACGCACGCGCTCGCCATAGGTACCCTGCGGATAGAGCGCCGCATAGCGCGTGATCCCCTGCAGCGTCGCATAATCGACGATCCGCTCCACATCCTCGTCGAGCGGGAAGGAAAGGAGATGGACATTCTGGCCGCCGACCGACGTGTCGGAAGAAAAGGCGACGACGGGCACGTTGACCTGCGCCGCAAGCGGCCCCACGGCGGCGACTTCCTCCGCAAAGAGCGGCCCGA
>JAGUWA010000363.1 GCA_020062605.1 Parvibaculum sp.
AACGCTGTTGGTGGACGAAGCCGGCGCCGCAACGCATCTCGCCCCGCTCGTCCAGGCGCTGATTGCGGAGGGCTGCGAGGTGCGCGGCGACGAGGCAACGCAGAAGACGGACGCGCGCGTGAAGCCCGCCACCGAAGAAGACTGGTACACGGAATATCTGGACGCGATCATCGCGGTGCGCGTGGTGAAGGGCGTCGGCGGCGCCATCGCCCATATCGGCAAATACGGCTCCAGCCATACCGAGTGCATCGTGACCGCGAACGCCAAGACGGCCGATCGCTTCTTCGCGGAAGTGGATAGCGCGATCCTGCTGCACAATGCCTCGACGCAATTCGCCGATGGCGGCGAGTTCGGCATGGGCGCGGAAATCGGCATCGCAACCGGCAAGTTCCATGCGCGCGGCCCCGTCGGCGTCGAGCAGCTCACGAGCTTCAAATATCTGGTGCGCGGCAGCGGTCAGGTTCGTCCCTGACATGCGCCGCGAGATGCTGACGCCGGGACTGAAGGTGGGCCTCCTCGGCGGCTCCTTCAATCCCGCGCATGAGGGGCATCTGCATCTGACGCGCATGTGCCTGCAATCTCTCGGGCTCGACCGCGTCTGGTGGCTCGTCTCGCCCGGCAATCCGCTGAAGCCCGAAAAGGACATGGCGCCCTATGCCAGGCGCTTCGCCTCGGCGGAAAAGATGGCGCGCGATCCGCGCATCGTGGTGAGCGGCATCGAGGCGGAGCTCGGCACACGCTATACCGCCGACACGCTGGCCGAACTGACGGCGCGCTTTGCCGGCACCCGCTTTGTCTGGCTGATGGGCGCCGACAACATGCTGCAGTTCCCGAAATGGCGGAACTGGCAGGAAATCGCGGCAACCGTGCCGATCGCGGTCTATCCGCGCCCTGGTTATACGCTCAAGGCGCGCCTCTCCCCGGCCGCCGCCATGCTGCGGCCCTGGACGCTCGATACCAGCGATGCCGCCCTGCTGCCGCTCATGGAACCGCCTGCCCTCGTCTTTCTCGGCGGACCGGAAAACCCCGCCTCGGCGACCGCAATCCGCGCGGCCGGCGGCAAGGCCTGAGCCGTTCGGGCCGAACGTCGCCTGCTCGTCAAAATCCCGTCATTGAATTGAAGCCTTGCGAGGCTTATTCTTTAGGCGTTACGGGCATTTCGCCGTCCGTTGCGCAAGCTGGTAAACATGTTTGCTGAATAGAGGAGTGTTTTCCTGAGCAGACAATCAACGGACCTCAAGGTCCAGAAAGCGCCCGGCGCGGCAAAGTCCGCCGGTGCGGCAAGGAAGGCCCCGGCCTCCCGCAAGGGACAGGCGGCCGACACCGGCAAGTCTTCGGAAATGCTCGCTCTCGTGCTCGAGAGCCTGGAGGAAGACAAGGCCGAAGATGTGGTTTCCATCGATCTGACCGGAAAGACACCCATCGCCGATCACATGGTGGTCGCGAGCGGACGGTCGCAGCGTCATGTCGGCGCGGTGGCCGACCATCTCGTACGCCGCCTGAAAGAGGCCGGGTTCGGCACGTCGCAGGTCGAGGGAATGAAACAGGGCGACTGGGTGCTCATCGATGGCGGCGACGTGGTGATCCATGTCTTCCGTCCCGAAGTGCGCGAGTTCTACAAGCTGGAGAAGATGTGGTCCGCCGATATCCCGGCAGACCAGATGGCCGTTTGAGGCGACAGACCCCTCAAACCGCGCCTGACCCTTCTCCCCGCGTCCGCTAATGGCCGGCGCCATGCCGGACGGGGATTTATGCGCGTCCAGATCTGTGCCGTGGGGCGGCTGAAGAACGGCCCCGAAAAACTCCTTCTCGACGACTACATGTCGCGCTTCGACGCCGCGGGGCGCGGCATCGGCCTTACCGCGCTGCCCCTTGCCGAGGTCGAGGAAAAACGCCGCAGCGACGCGGCGGAACTCATGGAACGCGAAGCGGCGCTCCTCGCCGCTGCCATGCCGAAAGGAGCGCTCGTCGTTGCGCTCGACGAACGCGGCCGTGTCGAGACGAGCGAAGCCTTCGCAAAAAGACTGGGCAAATGGCGCGACACGGGAACCGCCGATGTCGCCTTCCTGATCGGCGGCGCGAACGGGCTTGCCCCTTCGCTGCGCGATGGCGCGGCCCATGTCATGGCATTCGGCGCGATGACCTGGCCGCACATGCTTGCCCGCGTGATGCTGGCCGAACAGCTCTACCGTGCCGTTACGATACTTTCGGGCCATCCCTATCACCGCGCCTGAGGCTGGTGCACGCGGCAGGTGATTTTCGCCCTCCAGTGTTATCGCTTTGCGATTTCATCCGGCCGGGTTCTGCTTTAGGTTCCGTGGTTGCTGCGGGTGCTGCGGCGATTCGAACCACAGGTTCGCCAAATTTCATATTTTTCAGGATTGCAATGAGCGGCGTTCGACCAATTGTCCTTGCCTTGCTGGATGGCTGGGGCGTCCGGGCGGAGCGTGAGGGGAACGCGGTCGCGCTGGCGCGGACGCCGATCTACGACC
>JAGUWA010000443.1 GCA_020062605.1 Parvibaculum sp.
CCGGTTCGGAAAACGGTCCAGACTATAAGCGACGAGCAGATTTTCACGATGAGACGGGATCGCAAGGCGATTCCGTCTCATCGTGATCTGCTCTAGGCGCGCGCCTGCTCGTCGAGCGGCACGCTCGCTGCCGCCTTCCTGAAGGCGGGCCGCGAGGAGATGCGCTCGTAATACTTCACGACATTCGGGAAGGGCTCGAGGCTCACGAAACCTTTCGCGAGATGCACGCTGTAGCCGACATTCGTGTCCACCGTGCTGAACCCGCTTTTGAGCAGGTAGTCGCGATCCTTGAGATGCGTGTCCACGACCTCGAGCGATTTCTCGAGCCGCCGCGATTCGAGCTTCTGCACCACGGGCGAGCGGTCTTCCTTCGCGATGAAGACCTTCTGCTGCACGAGGCTCGCGCCATGCACGGCCATCGTCTCCGCATAATGCAGCCAGATCAGCCATTCGGTGCGCTCGGCATGTCCGGGTGCGCGGTGCAGCTTTCCTTCCGGATCGTAGTGCTCGCCGAGATATTGCGCGATGGCGCCGGATTCGAACACCGGTACCCCGTCATCGACTAGGCAGGGCACGCGGCCGAGCGGAGAGATGGAGAGATATTCCGGCGTGCGCAGACCCTCCATGCTGAAGGTGAGTTCCTTCAACTCGAAGTCGATCCCCATTTCGTGAAGCAGCCAGAGCGAGCGCATGGAGCGCGAGCCGTTGCAGTGATAAAGCGTGAGCATGGGCCTCCCCCGGCCGGTTGTTTTGGTCGCAAGATAGAGCATTTCACGAGGAAAAGCAGGCCTTTCCCCGCCCGCCTTGCACAGCGCGCCTGAGCGTCTACACTCCGCCCGCTCACGGTGCCCCGGCCGCAAATCCGGGGTTAAAAGGGAACGCTGAGAACTCATGCCCGGCTTCGGGCCACTCCGGGTTCAAGGGCGGCTGCCCCCGCAACTGTACGCGGCGAGCCTCTTCCTCGATTGCCACTGGCCAGACGGGCCGGGAAGGCGGGAAGGAGCGATGACCCGAAGCCAGGAAACCTGCCGCGAGCTGTCGTCCCTCTCCGGGCCGGGGTGTGCCGGGGGAATGCGGTTGTTCCGCGAGGCGACATCTTTTTGATGCGTAGCGCGAGACGGCGGGATGAGGCTTCTTCTTTCGATCTGTATTCTGACAGGCATGCTCGCTGCTCCGGCGGCGCAGGCGGCGCCACGGCGCGTTGTCTCGATCAACCTCTGTTCCGACATCATCGCCGCCGACCTGGCCGCGCCGGGCACGCTCAAATCCGTCTTCCGCCTCGGCCGCGATCCGGAAGATTCGCCCGTGGCCGCGCTCCTTGCCGATGTGCCGCCGAATGATGGCCGCATCGAGGACATCCTTCCCTTCGCGCCGGACCTCGTCCTCGCGCATGAATGGTCTTCGCCCTTCACGCTCGGTCTTCTCGCCCGCATGAATATTCCGGTCGCGACCGTAAAGGATGCGCGCAGCTTCGAGGACATCCGCGAAAACATTCGTACCATCGCCGCCGCCCTCGGGCGTGAGGAGAAGGGGGAGGAGGTGATCGCGCGCTTCGACGCGGAGATGGCGGCGGCGCGGCGCGATAGCACGAACGCGCCGACCGCGATCCTCTACCAGGACCTCGGCAGTGCGGCGACGCCGAATTCCATTCTCGGCCGCATCCTTTCTCTCACCGGTTTTCGCAACGTCGTCACGGAAGAGAACGTGGTGGGTCTCGCCTATCCGGACATCGAGGATGTGATCGCCTTCCGACCCGAACTCATTGCGCTCGGCATCTACCGCCCGGACGCGCCGTCGCAAGCCAATGCCGTGCTGGAACATCCAGCCCTTCGTCTCTATCGCGAACGCTACGCCGAGGAAGTGCGCCTCAAGGCGGGCGGATGGACCTGCAGCACGCGCTTCGTCGCCGGTGCCGCCTCGCGTCTCGCCGCCACGCACGACGCCATGATGGCGAAGTCAGGTGCCTCTCGAACTTCGTCCACCCTCCCCCTGTGGGAGGGTCAAACTGCCGAAGGCAGTTTGGGGAGGGGGCACCCATGAAGACGCGCTCGAAAGCATGGGCGGTGAATTCAGTTCTCGCCGCGCTGACGCTTTTCCTTTTCGCCGCCTCCGTCTATGTCGGTCGCGGTGGCGACCTTCTGATGGACAAGTTTGCAACCGTCGCTGAAATGGACCGCGACATTGCCTGGCTGGTGCTGACCGAAATCCGCCTGCCGCGCGCGCTGCTTGGCCTGCTTGTCGGCGCCTCGCTCGGTCTCACAGGTGCCGGGCTTCAGGGCCTCCTGCGCAATCCGCTGGCGGAACCGGGTCTCATCGGCGCGTCGGGCGGCGCGGCCTTCGGTGCCGTTCTCGTCTTCTATTCGGGTCTCACCTTGGGCTCGATTGGATTGGGCACCGCCATGCTCGTGCCCGTCGGCGGCATCGCCGGCGCGCTTGTGGCGCTCGCCGTGCTCTATCTGCTGGCGGGCCGCAACCCGTCCATCGTCACCATCATTCTCGCGGGCGTGGCGATCTCCGCTTTCACAGGCGCGCTCACCTCGCTCTCGCTCAATCTCGCGCCCAGTCCCTACGCCGCGCTCGAGATCGTCTTCTGGATGCTGGGCTCGCTGACCGATCGCAGCATGCTCCAGGTCTGGTTCGTGCTTCCTTTCATGGGATTTGGCTGGCTTCTCGTCGCCTCGACCTGGCGCGCCCTCGATGCGCTTTCGCTCGGCGAGGACACGGCCGCAACGCTCGGCTTCTCCATGAGGTCGGTCACACTGCGCGCGATCCTCGGCACGGGGCTCGCCGTCGGTGCCGCCGTCTCCGTCACGGGCGTCATAGGCTTCGTCGGTCTCGTAGTGCCGCATCTCATGCGGCCCCTCGTCGGCCAGCGC
>JAGUWA010000076.1 GCA_020062605.1 Parvibaculum sp.
CACATGCCGCGTCGGGCGGCCATGGCCATAGCGCGTCAGCGCCAGTCCCTCGATATGCGTGCCCGGATGGTGGCGGTCGTACCAGTCCTCCGCCGCCGCCGCCATGGAAGCGGCCGCCTTGCCGATGGCGAAGATGACAAGCCGCCCATGTTCGGGCGCGGGCGGCACGGGCAGGTGCGGCGGCAGGCAATGTTCGGGCATGGCGTCCCGCACCGCCGCCTCGTAGAGGCGCTTCAGTATCGCCCTTGTTTCGGGGTCGTTCCCTGCCATGCCTCAGGTATAGTGCGCCGATGCACGATATGCCAAACACCGTATCCGGCGATCTTCCGCCTTTCGAGCTTGTCGCGCCTGAGGCGCGGGCGGATTTCATCGTCGTTTGCGATCACGCGTCGAACGTCCTGCCGCCCGAATACGGGACGCTCGGCCTGCCCGCGCGGGAGTTCGAGCGCCACATCGCCTGGGACATCGGCGCCGCCGGCGTCGCCCGGCGTCTCGCCGCGGCGCTTGCCGCGCCTGCCGTGCTCGGCCGTTATTCCCGTCTCCTGATCGACCTCAATCGCGGCGAGGACGACCCGACCATCGTCATGAAACTCTCTGACGGCGCCATCGTTCCGGGCAATCGCGATGTCGATGCGCACCGGAACCCGCAGGAGTTCGCGCACCGCATCGCCCGCTTCCATGCGCCCTATCATGCGGAGATCGAAAGACTGATCGCCCGCGCGCGGGAACAAGACATCGTGCCCGTCATCGTTTCGGTTCACAGTTTCACGCCGCGCTGGCGTTCTTTCGTGCGGCCCTGGGAAACGGGTCTCCTGTGGGACCGCGACGACCGTCTCGTCCGCCCGCTGCTGGCCGCGCTGCGCGCCGAGGGGTTTACCGCAGGCGACAACGAGCCCTATACGGGCCGCCTCAGGAATGACTGCATGTATGCCCACGCGACCGTTCACGGGCTTCCGCATGTGCTCGTCGAAATCCGGCAGGATCTGGTCGAGAGCGAGGAGGGGCAGGCCGAATGGGCGGCGCGTTATGCGAGACATCTTCTCACTGCCGCTTCCGCGCCGGGGCTTCGCGACATCCATTTCTTCGGCTCGCATGCCGATCCCTCGCTCCCCATATCGCCATGAACAGCCGCGTCATTGCGAGGAGCGCGATAGCGCGACGAAGCAATCCAGGGGCCGCAAACACTGAGCAAGCCCCCTGGATTGCTTCGGCCTGCGGCCTCGCAATGACGGATGAGGGAAATTGGAATTATACTTCGTGCATGACAGGCCCTGGGTAACGTCCCGGAGACCTTTGAGATGAGAGTGGAGGTTCGAATGAACAAGGAAATGCAGACCGAACTCGAGGCCGCCGCCTTCCGCCGTCTCGTCGGCCATTTGCGCGCCCGCACCGACGTTCAGAACATCGACCTCATGATCCTCGCCGGCTTCTGCCGCAACTGCCTCGCGGACTGGTACCGGGAAGCGGCGGAAGAAAAAGGCATCGAGGTCTCGAAGGACGAAGCCCGGGCTCACGTTTATGGCGAACCTTTCGCCGAGTGGAAGAAGAAGCATCAGGCGGAAGCGACGCCGGAACAGATGGCGGCTTTCGAGGCGGCGCAAAAGAAAAGCCACGGCTGACCCGGAACCATCCACCGTTCATCCACATCTCTATCCACAGCTTTCTTGGCCTCCGCATATTGCCGGTCCGGGCGCGCGCCTCTATCGTCGCGCCCCTCACGGCAATTTTCAGTAAGTGGAGTGGCGCAACATGGCGGACGGCAATACGCCTGCGAATACGGGTGGTGTCGCACAGGACCAGCTCAGGTCCGTCGTCGAGCGCATCGAGCGCCTCGAGGAAGAAAAAGCGGCGATCGCGAACGACATCAAGGAAGTCTACGCGGAAGCGAAGGGCAACGGCTTCGACACCAAGACGCTGCGTCAGGTGATCCGCCTGCGCAAGCAGGACAAGGCCGAACGCCAGGAGCAGGAAGCGATCCTCGACCTCTACATGAGCGCGCTCGGCATGATCTGAGCGCGGCCGCCATTTGCGGTTTTGTCTCCTGTCCCATCCGTCCTAACATCGCGCCGGCGGTTGTCTTCAGGGGTTGAGTGTGTCCGGGCCGGAATCAGGTATTGACGACGAGGCGCGTGCGTCTGGCGCGGCGCGTGGCGAGGTCCCGCGTCCCGATCTCGCGGTCGCGCTCGACGCGATCTACGGCTACGCCACCGACCCCGAAAACTGGGAGGAGATGAACTCCCTCCTCGACGAGATCGGTGCGGGTGCCGACATTGCGCCGCTTGCCGAGGGCATGCGCACCCATCTCACCCGCGCGCAGTATCTCGCGCAGCGCCTGCACGAGACGCGGCCCGAGCCGGAAACGGGCCCCGCCTGGTGCCACATGATCGTCGGGCGGGACCACCGCCTTCTCGACATCTCGCCCGCGGCGGCGGAGATGCTTGCGCCGCTCTGCCGGACGCTCGCTCCAGGCAGCCTGCTTTCCTTTACCGATACCGAAAACGCCGCCCGCTTCCGTGCGCTCGCTTCTTCCGTTGCCGCGGGCGCGGGCGGTCCCGTGCTGCTCCGTCTTGTACTCGATGATGGCGAGGAGGCTGTCTTCGGCTATCTCCTCGCCGGGGAGAACCTTCCGGAGGCACTGCGCCGCAGGCTCGATCTTCCGGCTTCCGCGCGGCGCGGCGCGGTCGCCTTCGTTGCGCCGTCCCGCGAGGCGGCTGGCGATGCGACACGCATGTACCGCGAGACGTTCGGGCTCACACCGGCGGAAGCGCGGCTCGCGGTGGCGCTCCGCGACGGGCTCGCGCTCAAGGAAGCGGCGGCGAAGCTCAACATTTCCGTCAACACGGCGCGCAACCAGATCAAGAGCGTCTTCGAAAAGCTCGGGGTCAACCGGCAGGGCGACCTCATCCGTCATCTGACGGAACTCTCGCAGCTTGCCGCCTGTATGCGCGCGCCGGAGGTTGCTAGCGAGAGCGTCGTTCCCGCGGAGGCGGGCGAGGTGCCGCTCTCCTTCGCCGATCTGCCGGATGGACGGCGTCTTGCTTTCCGCGACTATGGCTTGCGCGATGGCGTCCCCGTCATTCTCCTGCCGAGTTCCGTCAGCAGTTCCTGGCTCTGGCCGCCCGAAGCGGAAGCGGCAAAGCGCGCGGGGCTTCGCTATATCGTGGTCGAGCGGCCGGGCACGGGCGCGTCCACCGCCGATCCCGACCTCACCTTCGAG
>JAGUWA010000078.1 GCA_020062605.1 Parvibaculum sp.
CAGGACCGTGCCGCCCGGCGTTTCGTAGACGCCGCGCGACTTCATGCCGACATAGCGGTTCTCGACGAGGTCGAGGCGGCCGATGCCGTTCGCGCCGCCAAGTTCGTTCAGTTTCGTCAGCAGCGTTGCCGGGCTCATCGGCACGCCATCGATGGAGACGGCATCGCCCCTTTCGAAGCCGATCTCGATATAGGTCGGCTTGTCGGGCGCTTCTTCCGGCGAGACGGAGCGGGAATAGACATATTCCGGCGCTTCCTCTGCCGGGTTTTCCAGCACCTTGCCTTCGGCCGAAATGTGGAGAAGGTTTGCATCGACGGAGAAGGGCGCTTCGCCACGCTTGTCCTTGGCGATCGGGATCTGGTGCTTCTCGGCAAACTCGATGAGCTTCGTGCGCGAGGTCAGGTCCCATTCGCGCCAGGGCGCAATTACCTTGATGCCCGGATTGAGCGCGTAGTAGCCGAGCTCGAAGCGGACCTGGTCGTTGCCCTTGCCGGTCGCGCCATGGCAGACGGCGTCGGCGCCTGTCTCGGCGGCGATCTCGATCTGGCGCCTGGCGATCAGCGGCCGGGCGATGGAGGTACCGAGCAGGTAGACGCCTTCATAAAGCGCGTTGGCGCGGAACATGGGGAAGACATAGTCGCGCACGAAGGTTTCGCGCAGGTCCTCGATGTAGATTTCCTTGATGCCGAACATCTCGGCCTTCTTGCGCGCCGGCTCCAGTTCCTCGCCCTGGCCCAGATCGGCGGTGAAGGTCACCACCTCGCAGCCATAGGTCTCCTGAAGCCATTTCAGGATGACAGAGGTGTCGAGGCCGCCCGAATAGGCCAGAACCACCTTTTTCACGGATTTGTCGGCGCTCATGTCGTCACCTTGTTGAGGGTCGATTTTGCGGCGCACTATAGGGAAATCCGCCCTTGCGGCAAGGGGAGGGGAGAGGGGTGCGACGAACCGGGCTTTGCCTGCCATAATCGGCCGGAATGAGGCCAATTGCGGGGATATTCCATGGATTCGTCGGTCGTTCTTCTCGTCCTGCTCGGGCTCGTGGCCGTTGGCGGATATGCCTGGTATGCGAGCCTCATCACGAGGCGGAACGAGGTCAGGGAGGCGATGGGGTCGATCGACGTGCAGCTCCGGCAGCGTTTCGACCTTCTGCCCAACATTGTGGCCTTGGCGGCGAAGTTCATGACCCATGAGAAGGAGTTGCTGGAGGGGCTGACGGCGCTACGCGCCCTTCATCGAGAAAAAGGAAGCAGAGCGGAAACTTGTGGTCTGCCGCGCGTTGTGGCGGGCCCTGCCGGTCATCGCGGCGGGGCTTCTTGCCTTCGCCGTTTCGTCGGAGGTCATCGAGAGCGAAGATGCGCGGGGCTTCGCCCTTTTCGGCAGCTTCACCGTCATGATTTTCGGCGCGCTGATGCTCACCTCCGTCATGACCTGGGGGCGGGCATTCGCGGAAGAACTCTCAACAAAGATATTCGGCCATTTCGGCTATATCTACTCGTCCAAGGCGCCGGAGAACTTTCTCGCGCCCTTCAACCAGTGCGGCCTTCTCCCGGGCTATGACCGCGCTGCGACCGAAGATCATGTGCTGGGCGAGGTCGATGGCGTTCCCTTCGAGCTTGCGGAGGCGTTTCTCGAAAAGAAGGTACGCCGCGACAAGCGCGACGACTACGATCTCGTCTTTCGGGGGCTTGTCGCGCGTTATGCCTTCCCGAAGCGCTTTGCGGGCCGCACGATCGTCCGCGGCGACAGGGGCTTCCTGAATGCCCTTGGCCATGCAGGCGCTGGAGGCGAAAGGGTCCATCTCGAAGACCCGCGCTTCGAAGAGAGGTTCGACGTCTTTTCGAGCGATCAGGTGGAGGCGCGCTACCTGCTCACGCCGGCCTTCATGGAACGGCTCGTGCGGCTTGCCGATGCGAGCGACGGGCCGATGCAGGCCGCCTTTGACGGCAACGATCTCCTTCTCGTGATCGACGGGCGGCGGGGTTATTTTGCGCAGCCTTCGCCGTGGAGGGACCTCCGCCAAAGCGATCACATCCGCAGCTTTGTCGAGGACATCGCCTTCATCCGCGAGATCGCCGAGACGCTGAAACTTGACGCGGCGACGAAGGTGTGAGCGCGCAAAGCGGATTGCGCGGCAGGCTCTTTCCGTGCGCCGTGTTCTGCGGCAGGCTCGCGCATCCATTCCCGGAGGTCCCATGCAGGTTGAGTTCTGGTACGAGTTCGCGAGCACCTATTCCTATCCGGCGGCGATGCGCGTAGAGCAGGCGGCGAAGGAGGCGGGCGTTGAGCTTCGCTGGCGGCCCTTCCTGCTCGGGCCGATCTTCGGCGCGCAGGGCTGGAACGACAGTCCTTTCAACATCTATCCCGCCAAGGGCACCTATATGTGGCGCGACATGGCGCGGCTGTGCGAGGCGCAAGGGCTTGCGCTCCAAGAACCCGTGCGCTTTCCGCAGAACGGGTTGAAGGCCGCGCGGCTTGCGCTGCTCGGGCAGGATGAGACGTGGGGACCGGAATTCACACGCCGCGTCTATCTCGCGAATTTCGCCGGGCAGAAGGACATCTCGGACGAAGCCGTTCTCACCGGCATCCTGTCGTCGCTCGGTCTCGATGCGGGCGCCCTTCTCGTGCGCTCGAATGAACAGGCGAACAAGGACAGGCTCAAGGCGCAGACGGAGGAAGCCATCGCAAAGGGCATATTCGGCGCGCCGAGTTTCGTGGTGGGCGGCGAACTCTTCTGGGGCAATGACCGGCTCGACGCCGCGCTCGACTGGGCGAAGCGTTAGCTCCTGCGGAAGCGTTCGGGCAAGTCAGCTTCCGGGGTCAGCAGGTCGTCGATAATGTCGAGCCAGACTTCCTCGATAAGTTCCGCCTTGCCTTCGCGCTGCGGGATCGAACGGGCAGGGCCTTTCGAGTAATCGGCGAAGGCCTTGTCGCGGGCTTCCTTCGAGGGCCAGCGCGCATAGGCGACGAAGTCGCCGTTCTCCGCGCGGTGGAGCCGCGAACCGCCGCCGCCATGGTCGCGCATGATGTCTTGCGTGATTTCATGCCAGCGTCGCGCGAAGTACTCCTCGCTTTCGGGCGCGACCCTCCAGCGATAGATGGCGGCTTTCATGCGTTCAAGCCTCCGTCTGCGCTTCCCTGAACCGTTCGCTTGCGCGCTTCTTCACTGTTTCGCTCTTCAACTGTCCGCAGGCCGCCATGATGTCGCGGCCACGCGGCGTGCGCACGGGGCTCGCATAGCCCGCGCGGTTGACGAAGTCGGCGAATTTTTCGATCTGCTCCCAGTCGGAGCATTCATACGGGCTGCCCGGCCAGGGATTGAAGGGGATCAGGTTGATCTTCGCAGGGATGCCCTTCAGCAGGCGGACGAGTTCCTTTGCGTCCTCCATGCCGTCGTTCACGCCCTTCAGCATCACATATTCGAAGGTAATGCGCCGCGCGTTCGACACGCCCGGATAATTCCGGCAGGCGTCGAGCAATTCCCTGATCGGATATTTCTTGTTCAAGGGCACCAGCTTGTTGCGCGTTTCGTCGTTCACGGCGTGAAGCGAGATCGCGAGCATGCAGCCGATTTCCTCGCCCGCCTTCTCGATCATCGGCACGACGCCGGAGGTCGACAGCGTGATGCGGCGCTTCGAGAGCGAAATGCCCTCGCCGTCCGAGATGACTTCCAGCGCGTCGCGCACATTGTCGAAATTGTAGAGCGGCTCGCCCATGCCCATCAGCACGATGTTGGTGATGAGACGGTCTTCCGAGTTTCGTCCGCCATCCGGCCATTCGCCCAGCGCGTCGCGCGCAATCAGGACCTGTCCGACGATTTCGCCCGCCGTGAGATTGCGCACGAGTTTCTGCGTGCCGGTATGGCAGAAGGTGCAGGTGAGCGTGCAGCCGACCTGGGAGGAGACGCAGAGCGTGCCGCGTCCTTCTTCCGGAATATAAACCGTCTCGATTTCCGGTCCCGGCACGCCCGGTATGGGCGAGGGAAGACGCAGCAGCCACTTCCGCGTGCCGTCGACCGATTTCTGCTCGGTCACGATTTCGAGGCGCGAAATGTCGAAGGCCTGGCCAAGGTTCTCGCGCAGTTCCTTCGACAGCGTCGTCATGCCGTCGAAACGCGTCAGCCCGCGATTGTAGATGCCGTTCCATATCTGGCCGGCACGCATGCGCAGGTGCTTTTCGGGCAGGCCGAAATCCTTGAGCGCCTCCATGAGTTGCGGCCGCGTGAGCCCGACAAGGCTCGGCTTTGCGCGCGGCGCGGTACCCACGGGCGCGGCGTCCCGGTTCTCATGCGCTATGTCGAGCGTGGTCATGTCGGTTCAACCGGTTTCCGGTCCTGAAAATGCACCTTGCCGCGCCTGCCGGAGCGGGCGCGGATCACCGCTTCTCATATCACAAAGGGCGCTTTTGTTGCCAATCGGCAGGTTTGCGCGGGTTTTCCGGGGTTTTTCGGCGCTTTTTCGGCTCCGGATCGGCGAAGTCCTACTTGCAGGCTTCGTCGATCTTCTTGAGCGCGGCCGACGAACCTTTCAGCGAATAGGTATCCGTCGTCAGCGTGTCGCGCTCCGACGTGCCCTTGATTTCCATGGAGCTGCCCGCTTTCAGCGCCTGTACCATCTTGCCTTCCTCGGAGGGGTTCTCGAGCCAGGCCCAGAAGCGGTGTTCGCCGCCTTCCTTGACGCCGGAGAACATCTGGAACTTGTCCGTGCCGATGGTGGCGAAAGGCCGGCTCGTCGACTTGAAGGGATAGCCGACACGCATGCTGACTTCGTTTTTCGTCTTCCGCGCGGGACGGTGCGTCACCATGAAATAGACGTCGCCCCGGCTCGCGCCGGCAGGCAGCATCTTCACGGGCGTCGTCATGGCGTAGCACATGCGGTCGTTGCCCGAGCCATAGGTATAGGCCGACCAGTCGTCATACTTGCCGAGGAGTTTCGGGGCGTCCTGGGCCTTGGCCCCGGCTGCGAAGCCTGCCACCCCGAAGGTCAGGGCAAGCGCGGCAATGGCCATGGTGAGGACTGGGGAAAGGGTCTTGCGTCGCGGCATGGTCTCTCGTCTGCTCCGAATGGGCTCCGGTCGTCCGGCCCCAATGATCTCCAAGGTGGCCTGACCATAGCGGTCGGCGCAGGCGATTTCCAGTTGCCGCC
>JAGUWA010000098.1 GCA_020062605.1 Parvibaculum sp.
ATCTGGGAAACGACCCGGCCCATGACGCGATGGCCGCCTTCGCGGTCAAGCTCAGCACCTATTGCCAGATCGCCGCGGGAAACCGGGAGATTGCGAGCCTCACGCTCGATCTCGCGCGCGAGGAGGGGCTCGACGATCCGCTCTTCTATTCCCTTGCAAGCGAGGCGGCGGCAGGCATCGTCCTGCGTGCGCCCGAGCCGAACGAGCTCGGTATCGTCGATGCCGCCTTCTACCGGCTTGCGAAGCGGGACCTGCCCGGCAATGCCGCCGCGCTTGCCGCGCCGGCTCTTCTGCCCTCGCTTCTCGACGATCCTTCGATATCGGATGAAAGCAAGGTCGAGGCGGCGGAGCGGGCCGCGGCCTACGGTCTCATCGACGGGCGCGGTCTCGCCGCCTTCTACAAGAAGCCGAGTTTCACGCCGCAGCAGATGGCGGGGCTTTTCACCTCCGATATCCCGGAAACCTCGCCCCTTCGCCGTGCCATGATCTATCAGGCGATCGGTTCGGCGGTTGCGGCGGACGAACGGATCCAGCTCTTCAAACTCGCCTTTGCGACGGCTGAATCCGCGGGGCTCTATTATCCGACGGTGGAAGCATTATATCCTGAACTTCAGGCGATGGAGCCGAATGAGGCGCTTCGTCCTCTTGCGCCGGCTGCGACACGCGCTTTCATCGCCATCGGCGAGCGGACAAAGGCGCAGAACTGGTTCGCCCTGATGACGTCCGGCGGCCAGATGCTTGGCCGCGACGCGCGGGAATTGTCGGGTCTCATGCGCGTAGCCGGCGGCTCGCCGGGCGCTTTCGACGGCAAGCAGCTCTCGGCCGAGATCGTTGCCGATCTCAAGTCCGGGGTAAAGGCAACGCAGTTCTATGCCGCGAGCGAGGCGATGCTGCTCGATGCGCTCGGGTTTCAGCTGGACCCGGCCGTCTGGGAGGCGCTGCTCGATGCGCGCGGTGCGTTGACGGGAAAGGTTCCGGCGGAAGCCCTGCTCGATCAGTTGCGGGCGGCGGGAGCCAGGAATGCGTTAGGCGAAACTGTTCTGCTGGCGCTCGATACGATCGGGCAGACGGGTCCCGGTTCCGTTCATCCGCGTGGCGTAGCGCAGGCGGTATCGAGCCTTCGGGCAGTCGGTCTTGAAAGCGAGGCGCGACGCCTCGCACTGGAAGCGCTGATGGCAAGAAGCGGTGCCGGGCGCGGTTGAGTAAAGGGTGAGTTACATGTCGAAAGAGTCTCAGGAGCGCGGACAACATCTCGAGGCATTTCTCGAAATGCTGAGCGCGGAGCGCGGTGCGGCCCGTAACACGCTCGATGCCTATGAACGCGATCTGAAAGACTTTACCGGCTTTCTTGCCGCTCGCGGCAAACCGGTGACAGGTGCCGCCGCCAAGGATATCCGCGACTATCTCGAAGGACTGTCGGAGCAGGGCCTTTCCGCTTCCACCGCCGCGCGCCGCCTCTCCGCCATTCGCCAGTTCCACGGCTTTCTGTTTGCAGATGGCGTTCGCTCCGACGATCCATGCGGATCGATCGAGGGGCCGCGCCGTGCGCGCCCCTTGCCGAAGACGCTGACCGTCGAGGAAGTCGACGCGCTCCTCTCCGCCGCGCAGCGCGCCGAGGACGGGCGCACGCAGGAAGAAGCGGTGCTCGCCTACAAGCGCGCGCGGCTCGTTTGCCTGATGGAAGTTCTTTATGCCACGGGCCTTCGCGTTTCCGAACTTGTCGGTTTGCCGCTTTCGGCGGTGCGGGGCGACGAGCGCTTTCTGGCCGTCAGCGGCAAGGGCGGGCGCGAGCGTCTGGTGCCGCTTTCGGAAACGGCGCGCGCGGCCATCGACGCCTATCTGCCCCTTCGTTCGATGCGGCTCGGCGACCAGGTTTCTCCCTGGCTCTTCCCGTCGCGCGGAAGGCAGGGCCACCTCACGCGGCACCGTTTCGCGCAGTTGCTGAAGGACCTTTCCGTCGCCGCCGGTCTCGATCCGTCGCGCGTCTCGCCGCACACGCTGCGCCATGCTTTCGCCAGTCACCTGCTTGCGAACGGCGCGGATCTGAGAGCCGTGCAGCAGATGCTCGGCCACGCCGATATCTCGACGACGCAGATCTACACCCATGTGCTCGACGAGCGGCTGAAGGAACTGGTGCAGACGCATCATCCGCTCGCCAGGAAGGGCAAAGCCTCCTAAGGCAGTTCGATCCGGGTCAGCTTGTCCGGATTGCGGATCATGTAGAGCGTCGAGATGCGTCCGTCGCTCACGCCGAAGCTCAACGCCGAGTGCACGCCATTTTCGTCCTTCATGATGAAGCCCGGCAACCCGTTCACGGTTGCGGGCAGCGTGACGAAGTTTTGCGGGCGCTTCTTCAGGATGCCCATGAAGAATCTTGTCACGTGGTCGGGCCCGAACAGCGGGTTCAGCGCCGCGATCGCCTTCCCGCCGCCATCCGAGTAGAAGACGACATCCTCACTCAGGCAATCGATCAGCGCTTTCGGATCGGCGCTGGCGATGGCGGCGCTGAAGGCATTGGCGAGACGCAGGTGCTCGCGCGCGCTCGTATCGAAACGCAGATGCGTGTCCTGCACGCGTTTGCGGGCGCGGCTCACGGTCTGCCGGCAGGCGGCCTCCGACTTTCCGAGCAGGGCCGCAAGTTCGCCATAGTCGTAGTCGAACGCGTCGTGCAGCAGGAAAGCCGCGCGCTCTTCCGGCGCCAGACGTTCGAGAACGTGAAGCAGCGCCATCGATATGTCGTCGGCGAGCGAAAGCCGCTCCTCGGGCGTCGGCTCCGTTTCGCTGGCGGCGGAGACGATCGGCTCCGGCAGCCATGAACCGACATAGGTCTCGCGGCGCGCGCGAGCGGCGCGCAACTGGTCGATGCCGAGCCGGGCGACCGTCGTCACCAGCCAGGCTTCCGGATTGCGGATGACGGAAGTGTCCGACCCCCGCCAGCGGAACCAGGCTTCCTGCACGACGTCCTCGGCATCGCTTGCCGAACCGAGGATGCGGTAGGCGACACCGAATGCGCGGGCGCGGTGGCGCTCGAAGATGGCGTCCCCTTCCGTTGCTTCGCCTGCCGCACCGCTCATGCCGCTCTCGCCTCCCTTAGCGCCGCGTCGGTGGCCTCGCCTGCGATGACGACGCGCTGGCATGCCTGACCATATCCCATTGCGCGCTTCACTGTCGGGAAGACGCGGGTCGAGGCGATGGCAAGCGCGATCTCGGCAAGGCCCGCCTTGCCCCAGCGCCGTTCGACGGCGCTTCGCAGCTCTTCCGACCTCGCATCGCGCGCGGAGAGGTGCTTTGCAAATTCGAAGGCGAGTCTCGTTTCCTCGTTCATGGCTGCGCGGTCGTCCTCCACCGCCGCGCGGAGGATTTCCGGGCGGGCGCCTGCGGCAAGTGACATATTGATGACATTTTGAAGACAGGGGCCGCAATCTTCGGCATGCACGGCGGCGATGCGCACCGCGCAGGCTGCGTCGAGCGGCAGCGCGCCGCGATGCCGGCTCATCGGCAGAAAAAGCGCAAAACGCCAGAAACCTGAAGGCGATCCGGCATAAAGGTCGCGCATGAAGTCGGCGCTCTCGCCTGTCATGGCTTCCTGTTTGCGGATCAGGCGCTCGATGATGTTTTTCAGCATAATTCCTCTCCCATCCGTCAGGTGTTCGAACGGGCCGGTGCGCACCACCAGGTCAGTGCCGCCGCGATGAGCGGGGGGAGGAAGACACCGGGCAGGTCGATCAGGATATGCTCGACGGGAAGCCGGGCGGCCGCGATGTCCCAGACGTGAAGGAGGGCATGCAGGCCGAGATAGAGCGTGACGGTGCCGAGAAAGGCCACGGCATAAGCCGGCCAGCGGATGGCGGCAGCACTCAGGGCGGCGAGCACCAGATAGGCGACGCCGATATCCCTGACAAAGTGCGGATTGTAGGGACCGGTATTTGGCACGCCGTCGATCGATGCGTACCAGCCGGCGGGGTCGGCAAGCATCCAGACCGCGTTGACGAACCACACGAGGGTGAAGATGCCAAGCACGACGCGCTTTGCCGGGCGGTGAGGGGTGAGGGTGGCGGTGAGCTCTGTCATGGGACCTCCGGGTTTGGGTGCGGTGTTTTCACAGTCACAGACGGTCCGGGCTCCCGGATTGTGACAGGCAGGCCGTGAGGCGCAGGAATCCGCCATTTACCTTCGGCTCGAGCGCCGGTTGACAAGGGCGCGGGGGCGGGCCAGTGTGCCGCGCACTTGCAAAAGGCGGGTCCCCGAAAGGCCCGCTCCCGGTTCCGCATATGCGGCCGGACAGGAGCTGCCGGAGCGCGATGCATACCTATCTCGATTTCGAGAAACCGATTGCGGAACTGGAAGGCAAAGTGCAGGAGCTGAAGCTCCTCGCACAGGAAGATCCGTCCGTCAGCATTGGCGATGAAGTGTCGAAGCTGGAGCAGAAGGCCGCCCAGCTTCTTCAGGAAACCTACGCCTCTCTCACGCCATGGCAGAAAGTGCAGGTCGCGCGCCATCCGGCCCGGCCCCATTTCCTCGATTACATCGAACGTATGGTGGAGGATTTCACGCCGCTCGCGGGCGACCGCGTCTATGGCGAGGACGCGGCGATCGTCGGTGGACTCGGCAGGTTCCGTGGCCGCTCGGTCATGTTCATCGGTCATGAGAAGGGCTCGGACACGCAGAGCCGCCTCAAGCACAATTTCGGCATGGCGCGGCCCGAGGGATACCGCAAGGCGATCCGCCTGATGACGCTCGCCGAGCGTTTCGGCATCCCGGTCGTCACGCTTGCCGACACGTCGGGCGCCTATCCCGGCATGGAGAGCGAAGAACGAAGCGTTGCCGAGGCGATCGCGCGTTCGACGGACCGTTGCCTCTCGCTCGGGGTGCCGCTCATTTCGGTCATTATCGGCGAAGGCATGTCGGGCGGCGCCATCGGTATTGCCTGTGGCAACCGCGTTCTCATGCTCGAGCATTCGATCTACAGCGTCATCTCGCCGGAGGGGGCCTCCTCCATCCTGTGGCGGAGTTCGGACAAGGCGAAGGATGCCGCCACCGCCATGAAGATCACCGCCCAGCATCTCCATGAGCTTGGCGTGATCGACCGCATCCTGCCCGAGCCCATCGGCGGCGCGCATCGCGAGCGCCATCAGATGATCAAGGAAACAGGCGACGCGATTGCCGAGGAACTGAAGGGGCTCGAGAAGCTCGACGCCGACTCGATCAGGCGTCTCCGTCGCGAGAAGTTCCTGGCGATGGGCCGTATCGGCCTTTCCTGAGCCATTCCGGAGCTAAATGCGTCCAGCCGCGATGCCCCGATTCACATTCCATTAAGCATAAGCTCCTAGAACGAAAACGATTGTCTCGTTTTCGTTCACCGAGGAACTTTGCGCATGCTTGCCGAACCCGAAGTCCTGCAAACCGCAGGCGCGAAGCGGTTCTTCGGCTACTGGAACAGCCTTCCGAAGAATGGAACGGTGCCGGACCGGAGCGATTTCAGCCCGGCGGGCATTGCGTCGCTGATGCCGGCGGTGACGCTTCTCGAAATCGTTTCGGAAGACCTTATCCTTCAGCGCCTCGCCGGGACGGCCGTCTGCCGGGTCATGGGTTTCGATCCCACCGGCATGAACGCGCTCGATCTCATCTCACCCGCGACGCGGCCGGATTATCTCGACCTCATTCACAAGCAGATATCGACGCCCTGCGGTCGCTGGAACCTCCTGCGCAGCCGTCATGACAACATGGTCGACAGGGCGGAGGTACTCACCTTGCCGATGAGCCACAGCCTGTCGGGACACTGGATGATCCTTTCCTACTTCGCCGCGCTCGACCCTGTCGCCTACGACCCGGGACCCTATGAAATCCTTGGCTATGAGGATACGCGCTGGATCGACATCGGCGCCGGCCTTCCGGACTGACGCGCTCAGGTCCAGAAGAGCATGATGAGCGGCACGGCGATGAGGGTCACCATTACCTCGAGCGGCAGGCCGAGCCTCCAGTAATCCGAAAACCTGTATCCTCCGGGGCCCATCACCAGCGTGTTCGACTGATGGCCGATGGGCGTCAGGAAGGAGCAGCTTGCGCCGATGGCGACGGTCATCAGGAAGGCGTCGGGGTTCACGCCCAGCGCCTGCGCCGTCGCAATGGAGATCGGCGCCATGATGAGCGCCGTAGCGGCGTTGTTCACCACATCCGTCAGAAGCATTGTGACCACGAGAAGAAGGGTGACGATCGCCCATACGGGTAGAGTACCCGCCGTACCGGCAATGCTTTCGGCGATAAGGACATCGGCGCCGGTGTTGCGGAGCGCCTGACCGACCGGGATCATCGCGCCGAGCAGCACGATCACCGGCCAGTCGATATGCCGGTAGAGGTCGCGGAGCGGCAGGATGCCGATGATGACATAAAGCAGGATTGCCGCGATGAAGGCGACGGCGAGGGGGAGCATGCCGGTCATTGAAAGCGCGATGGCGCCGGCGAAAATGGCGAAAGCCGTGCCGAGCCGTCGCGGTCCGCCAAGGCGCAGGCCGCGTTCGGGAAGGGGCAGGAGGCCGAGTTCGGCCGGCACTTTCGGATCCTGGCTCTCTCTTGTCTGCAGAAGCAAAACGTCACCGGTCTGGAAACGGACATTGTGCAGCCGCCCGCCGATCGGCTCGCCTTGCCGCGCCACCGCAAAGAGCTGGAATTCCCCTTGCGCAAGCCGCGTCAGCGTTCGTGGCCCGAAGCCGATCAGCGGCGAGTTCGGTGCGACGATCGCTTCCATGAGCTTCAGGGCGGAGCTCGTGATGTCCGACCGGATTTCGCCTTCGGGGCCGACGAGTTCCAGTTCCTGCTTGCCCAGAAATTCGGTGAGATCGGTTGGATCGGCGCGAAGGATGAATATGTCTCCCGCCTCAATGGGCTGCCAGGATTCGGGCTGGTAGAGCTGGCCGTCGGCGCGCACGCGTGCGGCGATCGCGATGTCTTCGCCGGCCGCCGTCTCCATATGCGCGACGCGCTTTCCTGCGAGCGGGCTCTTCGATTTGACGCGTACTTCGACGACATATTCCTCAAGCGTGAACATGTCCTCGGGCTGTACGCCGCCCTTGCGCTCGCGCGGGATGAGCCGCCAGGCGCCAAGGGCGATGAAGAGAATGCCACCCACCGCAACCGGAAGGCCCACCCAGGCGAAGTCGAACATATGGAAGGCTTCGTCCGCATAGGAACTGCGGAAGCTCGCGATGATGATGTTCGGCGGCGTACCGATAAGCGTGATCATGCCGCCGAGCATCGAGCCGAAGGCAATCGGCATCAGCAGCATGGCGGGCGGGCGTCCACGCTCGGTGGCCGTTGCAAGCGCGACAGGCAGCATGATCGCGAGGGCGCCGACATTGTTCATGAAGGAGGAGGCGAGCGCGACGACGCCGGTGAGGATGGCGATGTGACCGGTCGTGGTCTTCGTCAACGGAACGATCCGCCGCACGACGACCTCCACGAGACCGGAAGTGCGCAGCGCCTCGGATACGACGAGCACGGCGGCGACCGTGATGACGGCAGGATGTCCGAAGCCGGAGAGCAGTTCCGCCGGTTCGGCGAGCCCCGCAAGCGCGACGGCGACAAGCGCGATCAGCGCCACGATGTCATGCCGCAACCTGCCCGAGGCGAAAAGGACAAGCGCGAGAAAGAGGATACCGAAGGCGAGGCCCTGCTCGAGGGTCATGGAACGGCGTTTCCTTTCACAATCCCCATTTCGCGAAAGGCATCGCGCACGTCGTCGGCAAAAAGCTCAGGTTCTTCCATCGCCGCAAAGTGACCGCCCCGTTCCATCGGTCGCCAGCGCGCAATGTTGTAGCTGCGCTCCGCCCAGGAGCGCGGCGTATCCGGCAACACGTCGATCGGATATTCGGAATAGGCGGTCGGCACTTTCACCTTTTCGCCCGGACGGAGCAGGGCGGAGCCTTCCGCGGGACCAGCCTTGTAGAGCGTGTTCGCCGAGTTGATCGTGCCGGTGAACCAGTAGATCGAGAATTGCGTGAGGATAAGGTCGAAAGGAAAGCGCGCGATCATGCCTTCCATCGTGTCCGTCTTGTCGGTATCGCCGAGGCGGTAATATTTGTCGGCGAGCCAGCTCGCGAGGCCGGCGGGGCTGTCCGTCAGGCCGAAGGCAAGGGCCATCGGCTTCGTCGATTGAATCGACCGGTAGCCTTCCTCCTGCCGCCACCATTTCTGCATCGTGGCAATCCAGTGGCCTTCTTCCTCCGTTACCGGCGGCTGGCTCTCGTGCTTCAGCGAGGGGCGCAGCGGCAGCATGGTCAGATGAATGCCCAGAAGGCTTTCGGGATACTGGAGTGCGAGGCGCGAGGTGACGAAACTTCCCCAGTCGCCTGCCTGGGCGGCGTAGCGGTCGTAACCCAGCACTTCGGTCATCAACCGGTGCCAGAGATCGGCGATCGCCGCGGGTCCGATCGGCTTGCGAGGCAGCGAGGAGAAGCCGTATCCCACAAGCGAAGGAACGATGACGTCGAAGGCGGGGCCTTCGCGGCCGTATTTCTCCGGATGGGCCAGCGGATCGACCACATCCAGAAATTCGCGGAAGGTCGAAGGCCAGCCATGCGTCAGGATCAGCGGCACGGGATTGTCGCCCGTGCCGCGCTCATAGATGAAGTGGATCGTGTGGTCTTCCGCGTCGTCGTCGGTCAGTGTCGCACGATATTGCGGGAAGCGGTTGAGGCCGTCTTCCGCCGCCCGCCAGTCGAAGTCGTCGCGCCAGTATTCGATCAGCCGCTCCATGTAAGGAAGGCTCGTACCATATTCCCATGTTTCGTTGCCGAGCGGCTCGTTCGGAAAGCGTGTGCGCTGGAGCCTGCGCTTCAGGTCCTCGATCTCCGCCTCCGGTACGTGGATGGAGAACGGATCGGCGGGCACGATGCGATGGGTCATGGAACTTCTCAGCCTTTGATTTTCTTCACGAAGCTCATCACTTCATCGGCAAAGAGGCGGCCGGTCTCCCAGGCGGCGAAATGGCCGCCGCGTTCAAGTTCGGACCAGTGGACGATGTTGAAGCCCTTCTCCATGTAGCTGCGCGGTCCGATGCAATAGGCCTGCGCCTCCCGCGGGAACTTCGCCATGCCGGTCGGCACGTTCACCTTCGTTCCGGGAGCCATGTTGGTGCCGCCTTCCTCCATCATGCCGCGATAGAACCAGATGGCCGTGTTGAAGCTGCGGGTCACGAGATAGATCATGATATCGGTCAGCATGGCGTCCTTGGAAAAAGCGTTCTCCAGGTGACCCGGCGTTTCGCCATTCCGGCGGTCGGACCATGAATGGAATTTCTCGACGATCCAGGCCGCCGCGCCGACGGGGCTGTCCATCATCGCATAGGAAAGGGTCTGCGGCTTGGTCATCTGAATCTGGAGATAGGCCCCGTCGAAAGCAAAGGCAGCCGCCGCCGCGTTGGTCCATGCCACTTCTTCCTCCGTCTCGGGAAGGACGGGCGGACGCAGCCCGTTCATGTTCACATGAATGGCCTTGCAGCCGCCATTCTTGTCCACGCCATGTTCGTAACCGAGCCAGCCGGTGACGACGGATCCCCAGTCGCCGCCCTGCGCGATATAGGTATCGTAGCCAAGCACCTCTCGCATCAACTTGTCCCAGAGCGCGGCGGTTCCGCGAGGACCCACCGGTTTTTTCGGCTTGCCCGAAAAGCCGTAGCCGGGCAGCGACGGGATAACGAGGTTCATGCCGTCTTCCGCCTTGCCGCCGAACTTCTCCGGATGGGCCAGAGGTTCAATCGCGTCGTAGAATTCGAAGACCGAACCCGGCCAGCCATGGGTGAGCAGGAGCGTTTCCGGGTTGGCGCCCGAGCCTTTGACGTGGATGAAATGGATATTGAGCCCGTCCACTTCAGCGTGGAACTGCGGGAAGGTGTTGAGCTTCTTCTCCGCCGCGCGCCAGTCGAACGTCTCCGTCCAGTAGGTGCAAAGTTCACGCATGTATTCCATGTCGGTGCCATAGGCCCAGCGGTCGCCGTCCGGCGCGATCTCCGGCATTTCGTGCCACTCATAGGCACGCACCTTTGCCATGATGGCGTCGAGCTTTCCTTGCGGAATATCGATGGTGAAGGGGGTCGGGCTCTTCGCGGTCATTTCGGCCTCGCTGGTTCGTCTTGCTGTTCTTTGTTGCGGGGGGATTATGGCAGCGCGGGGCGCTGCCGCAAGCGGGCGACATTGCGGGCGGGGTAAACCGCCACTAGAGTTGCCTGAGCAAAGAACACGAAAAACGAGGGGAGAGGGAATGGCCGAAGCCACAATGGCCAAGGGGGCGGCGCCTGCCAGGCTGTCATCCGGGTATCGGCGCTATGCGCTGATGGTACTCGTGCTCGGCTATACGTCGAGCCATGTCGACCGCAATATCATGGGCATCCTGATGGAGCCCATAAAGGCGGACCTTCATCTCTCGGACACGCAGCTCGGCTTTCTGTCGGGCATCGCCTTCGCAATCTTCTATGCGACCCTCGGTATTCCGATCGCGCTCGTCGCGGATCGCGGCAACCGCCGCAACATCATCGCATGGGCCATCGCGATCTGGAGCGGCATGACGGCGCTTTGCGGTCTCGCCGGGAACTTCTGGCAGCTCGCTCTCGCGCGCGTCGGCGTCGGCGTCGGCGAGGCGGGGTCGAGCCCTCCTTCCCATTCGATGATTGCCGACATGTATGCGCCGAACGAGCGCGCGAGCGCCATGGCGATCTATTCGCTCGGCGTCTATTTCGGCGTGATGGTCGGCTTTCTCGTCGGCGGCTGGGTTGCGGTCTGGTACGGCTGGCGCGCGGCCTTCTTCGTCGTCGGATTGCCGGGGGTCCTTCTTGCGCTTCTCGTCCGCTTCACGCTGGTGGAGCCCGAACGCGGCGGTGCCGACGGTATGGCGCCGGAGAAATCCGACAGGCCGCTCAGCTTCCAGACGGGTCTCACCATCGTCAAGGAAGGGTTCCATCACCTCTGGCACACGGCCGCCGCGCGTCATGTCGTTTGCGGCGTCACCATCACGTCCTTCGTCGGTTATGGCGGCGTCATGTGGGGACCGGCCTACCTCATCCGTACGCATGGCATGTCGATCGGCGAAGTGTCGAGCTATCTCGCTTTGATGGTCGGTATCGTGGGCGGTCTTGGCGCCTATGTCGGTGGACGGCTCACAGACCGTCTCGCCGCGAGGGATGTGCGCTGGAACACCTGGGTCGTCGCCTGGGCGAAACTCGCGGTGGTGCCTTTCATCGTCGCCTTCTATCTAACCGACAACTGGACGGTCTTCCATATCGGCAGCCACGGCGTTTCGATCCTCTGGGTCCTCTACATACCCATCTCGTTTCTGGGCGCTTTCTATCTGGGGCCTTCCTTCGCGATGATCCAGACGCTGACGCCGCCCGCGAAGCGCGCGCTCGCTTCGGCCATGATGCTCTTCATCCTCAACATCATCGGCCTCGGCTTCGGCCCGCAATTCGTCGGCATCCTGTCGGATTTCTTCAATCACTCGATGGGCATGGGCAATCAGTCGTTGCGCTGGGCGCTGTTCGGCACCTCGTTGCTGAACTTCTGGGCGGCGGCGCATTACTTCCTTGCCGGTCATCACCTGAAGAAGGCGTCGTCGGAAACCAACCGCGCCTGATTCTTCCGAAGCGCAAAAGAAAAGAGCCGCACTTTTCAGTGCGGCTCTTTTTTGTCCGGCGAGGGCGCTGCGTTCAGAGCGCGCCGTGGCAGTGCTTGTATTTCTTGCCGGAGCCGCAGGGGCAGGGTGCATTGCGCTGTGTCTTGCCCCAGGTGCGCGGATCGTTCGGGTCGGCGGCGACGCCCGGATCGTTGCGCACGGTGCGGAGCGCCGTTTCGCCATCGGAGAGCTCGTCGTCGCCGGTCAGCGGATCCGTATGATGCGCGTGCATTTCGGGGAGCGGTTCGTTCTCGATCTTCGGCGCCTGTTCTTCCGTCACGAACTGCGCGACGGAGAGCTGGCGCGTCACGTCCTCGCGCAGCCGCGAGAGCAGGCTCTCGAAGAGCTCGAAGGCTTCCGATTTGTATTCGTTCAACGGGTCGCGCTGTGCATAGCCCCTGAGCCCGACGGCCTGGCGCAGATGGTCGAGCATCATCAGATGCTCGCGCCAGTGATGGTCGAGCGTCTGAAGCAGCACGGCCTTTTCCACCTGCCGCATGAGGTTCGGACCGACCTGCGCCGCCTTCGCGGCCATCAGGCGGTCGGAGGCCGCATTGATGCGGTCGCGGATTTCCTCGTCCGCGATTCCTTCTTCTTCGGCCCATTCCTCCACCGGCAGGTCGAGATCGAGCGTCTTCTTCGCGTCTTCCTTCAGACCTGCGAGATTCCACTGCTCGGCATAGGCTTTCTCGGGGACATGCAGCGCCACCATGTCGTCGATCACCTGGCGGCGCATGTCGTCCACCGTGTCCGACACATCGTCGGCGCGCATGAGTTCGATGCGCTGCTCGAAGATCGCGCGGCGCTGATCGTTCATCACATTGTCGAACTTCAGCAGGTTCTTGCGGATGTCGAAGTTGCGCGCTTCGACCTTCTGCTGCGCCTTTTCGAGCGCCTTGTTGATCCAGGGATGGACGATCGCCTCGCCTTCCTGGAGGCCAAGCTTCTGCAGCATGCCGTCCATGCGGTCGGTGCCGAAGATGCGCATGAGGTCGTCTTCGAGAGACAGGTAGAACTTGGAGCGGCCGGGGTCGCCCTGACGGCCAGAGCGGCCGCGGAGCTGGTTGTCGATGCGGCGGCTTTCGTGGCGTTCGGTGCCGATTACGTAGAGACCGCCCGCCTCGAGCGCAACGCGCTTCTTCTCCTCGATGTCGGCGCGCACTTCTTCCGTCTTGCGCGCGCGCGCGGCGTCGTCTTCGATGCCGGCCGTTTCGTCGGCAAGCCGCATGTCGAGATTGCCGCCGAGCTGAATGTCGGTGCCGCGGCCGGCCATGTTGGTCGCGATCGTAATCGCGCCCGGCACGCCTGCCTGCGCCACGATGTGCGCTTCCTGTTCGTGGTAGCGGGCGTTCAGGACCTTGTGCTTGACCTTCTTCTTCTTCAGAAGCTCGGACAGCGTCTCCGATTTCTCGATCGAGGTGGTGCCGACAAGAACGGGCTGGCCGCGCGCCGCGCAGTCCTCGATCTCGTCGATCATGGCTGCGTATTTCTCCCGCGCCGTGCGATAGACCTCATCGTCCTCGTCCACGCGGGCGATCGGCCTGTTCGTCGGGATGTCGATGACTTCGAGGCCATAGATGTCGGCGAATTCCGACGCCTCCGTCATCGCCGTGCCGGTCATGCCCGACAGCTTGTCGTACATGCGGAAGTAGTTCTGGAAGGTGATCGAGGCGAGTGTCTGGTTTTCCGGCTGGATCGGCACGCGCTCCTTGGCTTCGAGCGCCTGGTGCAGCCCGTCGGAATAGCGCCGGCCTTCCATCATGCGGCCGGTGAAC